>CALXCD010000016.1 GCA_944386715.1 uncultured Clostridia bacterium | reverse complement strand
TGGTGAGCTATCCGCGACTCGAACGCGGGACAACTTGATTAAAAGTCAAGTGCTCTACCACCTGAGCTAATAGCCCACATATTTTGTGATACTCACAACGCTTTTATATATTACTATATTTTTATGTGATTGTCAAGACATTTGTGAAAATTTTTTGTCTTTTTTGTGATTTTTTTCTTTGATAGGGCTATTTTTTATCTTTTTTTATAGCCCTATCTCTTTTTATGTTATGCATTTAGTTTTTCTACAACTTCTTCTACATCTATTCCATGTACATCACATGCTTCTTCTAAAGTTTCCATTTGAGATGCTGGACATCCTAAACAATGCATTCCTACTTCTAATAAAATTTCTGCTTTTTCAGGAGCTTTTTCTAAAATTTCTCCTATTTTAGTATCTTTATTAAATTTCATTGCTTCCTCCTTATATTTATTTAGTTTCTTTATTTTTAGTTTCAATTTCTATAGAAATTTAGCTAAATAATAAATCTTGATAAAATTTTATCACAAATTTTGGAAAAAGTATAGACAAAATCTAAAAAATATTGTATGATGGAAAAAATTGTAAGGCGGTGATATTATTTCAGATTTACTTCATTATTTTTTTCTTACCTTTATTATTCAACTTTTTATATCTTTCTATTCCATTTATACTTATTTTCATATGAAATTTTTTCATCATTTGCAAGGTTCCAAATTAGCTCTTAAAAAAAATAAATTTTAACAGAAAGGAGTTTTTCTTATTTCTAAATTTATCAAACATTTTTTATTTTCAATGCTATTTTTTTTGATATCTAGTTATTTAGCAATTCTATTTTTTTCTCCTATTTTTACTGCAAAAGAAGTAATCATTCCTTATGGTTTACATCCATTTGACATCTGCACTGAAAATCCAGAATTGTGGTATTATATTAAAATCACATATATTATTTCTTTTTTCATTTCTAATTTTGTTATCAGTCATTTTATTTATGTGCATTTTTTTCAAAAATTTATTTCTATTCTAAAAAATTTAAAACATTTTTCATTTTTCTCTTTTTTTGAGGATAAGAAAGAATCTTCTTCTAGAAAAGATTCCTCTATTAAAGAACCTAAGCTTTTAATTGGTTGGGATGAGATTTCTTCTTCTAAACAGTATCTTTCTTGTTCTGGATTATATCAAAATATTTTAATTACAGGAACAATTGGTTCTGGAAAAACTTCTAGTGCCATGTATCCTTTTACTAAGCAATTTATGGAATACAATGCTCATCATCCGGAGTCTAAAATAGGAATGTTAATATTAGATGTAAAAGGAAATTATCATAAGCAAGTATTATCTTATGCAAAACAATTTGGTTTAGAAAATGACGTTATTGTTTTAGGACTCTATTCTTCTGTTTTTTATAATCCCTTACATAAACCTAATTTGAAACCTCAAATTTTGGCAAATCGTTTAAAATTAATTCTTACACTTTTTTCAGAAAATAATTCAGAAAGTTATTGGCTAGATAAGGCAGAGCAAATTTTAAGTGAATGTATTAAATTATGTCGTTTGTATAATAATGGTTATGTTACTTTTTCAGAGTTGCATAAATTAGTTACTATTCCTAATTATTATCGTGAAAAAATTTCTATTCTTCGAAATTTATTTCTTTCTTCCAAATTAAATTATCATCAAGTTTATGAATTAAATGCTTGTTTAGATTTTTTTCAAAAAGAATTTGAAGCTTTAGATAGTAGAACAAAAAGTATTTTAATTTCTGAAATGACAAGAATTACAAATGTTTTTGTTTCTGATTATGATATCATGTCTACTTTTTGTGCTCCTTTAGAAAAATTGACTTTTACAGGTTTTGACCGTGTTATTCAAGAAGGAAAAATCGTTGTTTTTAATATGAATATATCAGAATATTCATCACTTTCAAAAATTATTGCTACTTATTTAAAATTAGATTTTCAAACTGAAATTATGTCTAATTTGGCTAATAATCGTACTAAACCCAGTGTGTTTATTTGTGATGAGTATGATAAATATGCTAATAAAACCGATGGAGAATTTTTTTCTTTAAGCAGAGAAGCTAAATGTATTAATATTGTTAGTATGCAAAGTTATTCTTCTTTAAAAGCAACTTTGAAAGAAGATGTCTTTGTAAAAGTGATTATTCAAAATTTAATTAATAAAATTTGGTTTCGAACAGATGATAGCTTTACGATTGAAGAAGCACAAAAACAACTAGGGAAAGAGGAAAAAGAGAAAATTTCAAGAAGTATTTCTGAAAGTGCAAAAGAAACTACTTATAGTTATATTACCAATACTTTAAATTCTGAAAACTCAAATATTTCAGAAACTTATAGTACATATACGCAAAATGATTATGTTTTTGATACAAAATATTTTACACAGCAATTAGAAACTTTCACCGCTCTTACATTTTTGTCTGATGGGAATAACATTTTTAGCCCTAAAAAACTAAAAATGTTTCCCTATTTTAAATCATGATTTTTATGAAGGAGGTTTTTATGCATACTAAAAAATATGGTAACTATTATTCTAATTTATCAGACACTATTTTTATTCCTCAAAAAATATCTAAATTCAGATATTTTTTAACACAACGACCAGGTTTGCGTAGCAAGTTAATTTTTTATTTATTTTTCATTTTAACCTTATTTTTAGCCACTTTGTCTATTTCTACTATTTCTTATGCGTGGGGTGACCCTGAAATTGTTAATAAAATTAATTCTGCTTTTGAAAGTATTGAAGATTGGATTTTAAAAATTTCTACACCTGCAGCTGCTGTTGCTGTTGGAACTGGTGTTTTTATGAAAAAATTTAGTTTTGGTGATGAAGAAAAAATACGTACAGGAAAAAAATTAATCAAAGGTTCTTTATTTTCTTATGGTTTTATTCTAGCAATTGATTTAATTTTATCTGCAATTAAGTCTTTAATTGGTTAATCTAATTTTTTATTTTTTTCAAGCAAGGAGGTTTATTTGGAAAATACATTAGAAAATACAACTGATATTGCACAAGTTATTTTAGATACTATTAATACTTTACTAGGAAATCTTTTTAGTTCTATTGATAATAATCTTTATTCTATTTTAGATAAAATTAGTTTTGTGAGTTCTGATATTTTACATGATTCTTATTTTGAATCTATCTTTGGTACTTCTGCTAGTAATGGAATTTTATTAATTTCCAATTCTTTGTTATTTGGCTTTTTGTTATATTATGCCTCTCGTTATTTGTTAGCTCATTTAACTTATGTACAAGCTCCTAGTCCTTTTCGTTTTTTAATTAAATTGGTACTTTGTGGCATATGTATGAATTTTTCTTTTTTTATTGTTGGTATTTTTTTAGATTTAAATTCTTATGTTTCTTTGGCTATACGAAATTTAGGAGAAACTTTATGGAATAAAAATATTTGTTTTTCAGAATTAATTTTAACAATTAATAATCAGATTGCTATTGATACCAATTCTTTAAATATTTTTTCTATTGATGGTTTAATAAAAGGTATCCTTAGTGTTTCTTTATTAAATCTGGTCTTTTCTTATTCTTTTCGTTATATGATGATAAAATTGTTTGTGCTTCTTTCTCCTTTTGCTTTTCTTTCTTTATCTTTACCATCTACTTCTTGGTTTTTTAAAGCTTGGTTTAAAAATCTTTTTTCTTTATTATTTTTGCAAATTATCATTTCCCTAGTTTTGTTACTTCTTTTTTCTACTCCATTTTCTTCAACAGATTTACTTTCTAAATTTATTTATTTGGGTGGTATTTATGTTTTAATTAAAGCAAATTCTTTTATTCGTGATTTTATCGGTGGAGTTTCCACAACTATTTCACAATCTGTGAAAAACTTTAAGATATAGAGGTGATTTTATGAAGTTTATTTTTCCTCAAAATTATGATTTTAAAAATAAATTATTTGGTTTTATTGATTATTCTACTGTCATTTTTAATGCTTTATGGGATGGTTTTATTTTGCTGATTTTAAATTTAATTTTTTCTTCTTTAACTATTAAAGTTTTTCTTTTTATTATTTTTTGTTTTCCTCTTTTATTATTAAGTATTTCTGGTTTAAATGGTGAAAATTTTTTATATGTTTTTTCTTATTTTTTTCGTTTTTTAATAAGACAAAAATTATATTTTTATTCCAAAAAAAGAAATTAAATTTTTTCTTTTGAATTGTTGAATTTTTTGTCTAAAAAAGATATAATTTGATTTATAAACTTAAATACGAATGGAGCGATTATAAATGAAGTTAGAGCAAAATGAAAAGCCTTTATTATTCTCAGAAACTATGATACCAGATATTTTTTTTGCAGAACATTTATCTCAAATACCAGGGGATTACTTAAAAATATATTTATATCTTATTTTTCTTTCTAAATACGGGAAAGATATCAAATTGAATGATTTATCTAAAAAATTAAATATTCCATTAAAAACTATTAATGATGGATTTAAATATTTAGAAGAAAATGAGTTAATATTAAAAAAATCTGCTGGTTATATTATTGTTGATTTACAAGAGGCTACCTTGCATCATTTATATACTCCAAATTTGACTATGTCTAAAGAGAAAGTAGAACAAACAGCAAAAAATAAATCTAGGGCAAAAGCAATCGAGCATATTAATAATATGTATTTTCAAGGAATTATGGGTCCCTCTTGGTATAATGATATTGATTTGTGGTTCCGTAAATATGGATTTGATGAACAAGTCATGATTGCTTTATTTGACTATTGTTATAATCGTAGTGCGATGCACCGTAATTATGTGCAAACTGTTGCGGAAGCTTGGTCTTCTCATAAAGTAAAAACTTGGAATGATTTGGATAAATATTACGAACAACAAGAATCTATGAATAAGTTAAAAAAATCGATTGCTAAAAAGCTTGGAAAATATAATGGATTAACGCAATATGAAGAAGCTTATATTGAAAATTGGGTTCAAAATTTTGGTTATGATATGAATATTATTGAGATTGCATTGAAAAGAACTACTTTTAAGCAAAATCCTACTTTTGAATATATTAATAATATTATCACCGATTGGCATGATAGGAACTTGAAAACTCCTGATGAAATAACAGCATTCCTTGAACAACGTAAAAAACAAGAAAAGAGTGCAAAAGATTTAAAATCAACTGTTAATAAAATTAATTATGCCCAAAGGAAATATCAAGATTTAGACTTTTTATATGCTAATAAACCACAAGGAGGTATTAATGTCTAATGATATTTTAAATTCTTTATTAAAAGAATATGAACAAAAGAAATTAAAAGCTGAATTAGATTTAGAAAAAAAGAAAGAAACTTTGTATCAAAAACTTCCTGAATTGGAAAAGATAGAAAATGAATTAAATCATTATGCCATTCAAACAGCAAAAAATATTTTAAAAAATGAACCTTATTCTTTAGAAGAAATGAAACAAAAAATAGAAGTGTTAAAATATAAGAAATCTTGCATTTTGCAAGAAGCAAATTTATCTATACATGATTTAGAACCTGTTTATGAATGTCCTATTTGTAAAGATACAGGATATGTGATGGGAGAAGATTATAAAACTACTATGTGTAATTGTTTAAAACAACGATTATTAGATTACTCTTTTCACAAATCCAACATGTCTGGATTGACTAAAGAAAATTTTGATACTTTTAATGAAAATTTATTTTCTGATGAAGTTGATGTTGCAAAATTTAAGTTTAATATTTCTCCCAGAGAAAATATCAAAAATATTAAACAAAAATGTATACAATTTGTGAATGAATTTGACAATCCTGAATATAAAAATCTGTTGTTTTCTGGTAATACCGGTTTACGGTAAGACTTTTATGTCAAACTGTATTGCACAAGAATTATTAAAAAAAGGAAAAACTGTTCTTTATCAAACAGCTCCTGTATTGCTTGAAAGCGTAATAGATTATAAAATGAGTAAACAAAAAAATTCTGTTGATAATATTTATCAATCTGTTTTAGAAACTGATTTATTAATTATTGATGATTTAGGAACCGAAAGTTTAAATAGTATGAAATTAAGTGAATTATTTACTATTTTAAATACCCGAATTTTAAATTTGAATAATAGAATTACCAAAACTATTATTTCTACTAATTTGAGTATTAGAGATATTTTTTCTACTTATGAAGAAAGAATTGGCTCAAGGATTGCTGGATATTATGATATTTATTATTTTTTCGGAGATGATTTAAGATTTAAAAATAGATAATAATGTATAGAAAGAAAATGGATTCCTTTATTTATTATTGGAATCCATTTTTCTATTTTATAATTTTATTTGTCCATCGTTTGTAGCATCTATTTCTTCTGGTTTTAAAGTTTCCATACTTACTACTTTTCCACCATCATTTGTTCTCATTAATGTTACCCCTTGTGTTGATCTTCCAAGAACACTGATATCTTTTACATTAATTCTAATGATAGTTCCAGTATCTGTTATTAACATGACATCTTCATCTTCTGTTGCAATTCTTACCCCTACTAGCTTTCCTGTTTTTGGTGTAATTTTGTATGTAATAACTCCTTTTCCTCCTCTAATTTGAACACGATATTCTTCTAATTCTGTTCTTTTTCCAAATCCATTTTCTGTGATAGCAAGTAATGTAGCTTTTCCTCCCGCTATGACTGATTCCATTCCAATGACTTCGTCATCTTCATCTAATCTAATACCAATGACACCTTGTGCAACTCTTCCGATTGGACGTACATCTTTTTCATCAAATGTGATACACATTCCATTTCTAGTAACTAATACAACATTATCTTGTCCGTCTGTTAAACGTACTCCTATTAATTCATCATCTTCTTTTAATGTAATTCCTTGAAGCCCTGTTCTTCTATTAGAATCATATTCTTTTAATGATGTCTTTTTGATTAATCCATTTTTAGTTGCCATTAGTAGATATTTGTCATCTGCAAAGTTTTGAATTGGTATTACTGCTGATACTTTTTCTCCTGCATCTAGGCTTAATAAATTTACAATTGCTGTTCCTTTTGCGGTTCTACCTGCTTCTGGTATTTCATATCCTCTTAAATAATATACTTTACCTTTATTGGTGAAGAATAAAATAATATCATGGGTAGAAGCTGTAAATATTTGTTTTACAAAATCTTCTTCTCTTGTTGCAATTCCTGTAATTCCTTTTCCTCCCCTTCTTTGACTCTTGTACGTATCTATTGGCATTCTTTTGATATATCCAAAATGTGTTAATGCTACTACAGTTTGCTCTTCTTTAATTAAATCTTCTATATCAATTTCGCCTTCTGCTGCTACAATTTTAGTTTTTCTTTCATCACCAAATTTATCTTTAATTTCTAGTAGTTCTTCTTTGATGATATCAAATACTAATCTTTCACTATTTAAAATTGCTCTTAAGTGTTCAATTAATTCCATTAATTGTTTATATTCTTCTTCTATTTTTTCACGTTGCAAACCAGATAGTGTTTTTAATCTCATATCCAAAATTGCTTGTGCTTGAATATCAGAAAGTCCAAAACGTTCCATTAATCTTTCTTTTGCATCATCATAAGAAGAACGAATGATTTGAATAACTTCATCAATATAATCTAATGCTATTTTTAATCCTTCTAAAATATGTGCTCTTGCTAGGGCTTTATCTAAATCGAATTGTGTTCTTCTTAATATAACATCTTTTCTATGGTCTATGTAACAATCTAAACATTGTCTTAATGTTAAGATTTTAGGTTCTCCATTTACTAAAGCAAGCATAATAATTCCAAAAGTTGTTTGCATTTGTGTATGTTTAAATAATTGATTTAATACTACTTGTGGATTTGCATCTCTTTTTAGTTCAATTACTACTCTTACTTTTTCTTTTCTATCAGATTCATCTCTACATTCAGAAATTCCTTCTATTCTTTTTTCTTTTGATAAATCAGATATTGTTTTTATTAAGTTTGCTTTATTGACTTGATATGGTAAAGAAGAAACAATAATTCTTTGTCTATTTCCACTCATTTCTTCGATTTCTGTTTCTGCTCTTAATGTAATTTTTCCTTTTCCTGTTTTATATGCTTGTTTAATTCCTTCTAGCCCTAAAATAATTCCTTCTGTTGGGAAATCAGGTCCTTTGATAACACTCATTAAATCTTCATCTGTTACTTCATCTTCATCAATAATTTTGATAATTCCATTGATAACTTCTGTTAAATTATGTGGCGGAATATTCGTTGCCATTCCTACAGCTATTCCAGAAGAACCATTTACTAAAAGAGCTGGTATTCTTGCTGGTAGAACTGTTGGTTCTTGTAGTCTATCATCATAGTTTGGCATAAAATCTACCGTATTTTTTTCAATATCTGTTAACATATATTCAGAAATTTTGGACATTCTAGCTTCTGTATACCTCATTGCTGCTGCTCCATCTCCATCTACAGAACCAAAGTTACCATGTCCATCTATTAACATATATCTCATAGAGAAATCTTGTGCCATTCTTACCATGGCATCATATACAGAACTATCTCCATGTGGATGATATCTTCCTAGTACGGAACCAACTGTATTAGCACATTTTCTATATGGCTTGTCTGATGTGATTCCATCTTCGTGCATCGCATATAATATTCTTCTGTGTACTGGTTTTAAACCATCTCTTACATCTGGAAGTGCCCTAGATACAATAACACTCATTGCATAGTCAATATATGCTGTTCTCATTTCTTTTTCGATGTCTCTTTCTATTATTTTTCCGTCCATTCTTTCTTGTCTTTCTTCCATTGCCTTTTCCCTCTTTTCTTCGTATTTTTCTACATTTGTATTATACTAAAACCTGCCTTATTTTGCAAGTGAAATTCCCAAAAAAGTTAGGGAAAAGCCTGTTTCCTACCATTGTTTTATTGGAAACAATTTAATATTAAATTTACTCCATCTATAAATCCTCTTTCATAAAATTCTTTATTATATCTTGTTATTTTAATATTATAATTATTTTCAATTTTATCAAAAATTTCTTTTAGTTCTTTTGGATTGTTTGATTCTGCTATTACTTTTTCTATATTAATATTTTTGGATTCACTTGTTATTTCTTTGTTTACTTTGGTAATTATCTTATCTAATTTTTCTTCTTGTGCTTTATATAGCAAACTTATCATATCTTTATTCTTTCTTATATTTTCTGATTTTTCCATCTTTCTTTTTCTCCTTCTTTTCTTATTTTGTATTTTTATTGTTTTTTTATACAGTTTATTTTATCTTTATACAAAAGTCAATATTTATTCAATGGTAAATCGTTTGTTTTGCTATTTCTTTTTCATTTTGTATTTTTTGCTTTTTAAAAGCACAAAAAAGTGCCACATTAGTGGCATTGCTTTAAAAATTTTTCTTCGAACTTTTGGTAGGAAAGAAATTTTTCCTAATCTTTTATTTCATCCTTTATTTTTTTTAATTCTTTTTCGCTAGTATTGGTTACTTTCTTTATTATGTCGTCATTTATATTATTTTGAACCATTTGTATTATTATTTTTTTCCTTTCGGTCTTTATTCCTGCTCTTTTTCCCGCTTTTTTTCCTTCACTGACCCCCCTTTCATAATGCATATCCCAAATTCTACTTAAATTTTCAATTACCATATTATCTCCACCTTTCCCTATTATTTTTTCTTTTAACTCTTTTACTTTTTCTTTATTTATTTTTTCCTTTGCTGTATTTACAATAATATCCATCAAAAATTCCTGTTCCTCTTTTGTTAAATCTTGTTCTACTACTTGTTCCAAAACTTCTACAAATTCTTTATCACTACCGATTTTTTCCATTAACATTGCTTTGGATATACTTGTCCTTTCTTTTATTAATTCTTCTTTGCTATATTGATTAACATCTATTAATACATAACTACATTCCAATCTTTTAGGCATTTTATACCAATTTTCTTGTAGCTCCATATATGTTGTTTTTGCTGTCCATTTTCTTTTTCCTGTATATAACACAATAGGACAAATTGCCGATAATTTAGAGCTCTTTATTTGTTTTTATTTCTTGTTGCTTTTTTGCCATCCTTATAATTTCTACACAATACTCTAATATTCTCTCTGCCATCAAAGCATCTACTGTACTTTGATGTTCTATCAATACATATCTTTCCTTGTCTTTTATCTTAAATAAAATATCTGATTCTAATGTTTTTTTATCACTTGTTAAAAATTCTGTACTACATTGTTCTAATTCATCTTGTTTTATTTCATTTTTAGTGCCTTGCAAATTTAAATATTTATTAAGAAAAATGGTTACTTCTTTTTTATTCGAAAAAAGTTCTTTAAATATCTTATCATGATATTTATTTATTTCTAATTGACCATAATCATAACTTCCTTCTGGTTCCGCAATTTTTAAAATCGGTTGATTTAATTCTTCATAAATTAAATAATCTTGATATGTAAATAATTTCATTTGATTACCTCCATTATACTTCTTTTTAATTTTTATGTTAATGTTTATCTTGCAGTAAATTTTATTTTTTATAATTTAAAGTGTTAGAAAATAATATTTATATGTCGTTTAGCATATGTTTTATTTGTACTAATAGTATGTTTAGTACTCATCTTATTTTGTAATATAATTAATTTGATATTTTTTGGGAGGATGTTATGCAAGATAATATAGAAGTGGGAGAAAGAATTAGAAAAATTAGGGAAGATTTAAAGATGACACGCGAACAATTTTCGGAAATGATAGATATATCAGATGTTTTTTTGGGACAAATTGAAAGAGGAGAACGTTCTTTAAGTATAAAAACTCTTTCTAAAATTATACATTATTCAGGTTCTTCTGCAGATTATATTTTATTCGGAGAAAATAAAAATAACGGAATTATATCTAAAATAAATCGAATCCTTTCTAAATGTTCTGATGAAACATTACAATATATTTATAATCTTATTCATAGTTCTTATACTTTTTTAAAAAGTCACGGAAAAAATCTTTAATATATATAGGTGTATAATAAGTTACTAGCTTTTATACACTTTTTTATTTATTAATATTTAATTAATGTTTTTTATTTCTATTTTAAATTAATTTTTCCGCTAATGCTATTTGTTCTGCACTTAAATTAAAATCTTGTCCATTGTTTTTTATTAATGTATGTAAATTTTCTATTATTCTAGCTTGACTAATTGTCTTTTCTATTGGTATTAGGTTTTTCAATTCATTTTCTAATTTTTCATATGTTTTCTCCATTTTATTAAAATCTTTTTTTTCAAAATCTTTTTTCCAGTCATCTATATATTTTTCTAAGTTTTCCATACTTTCTAATTGACTTGTAAATGTTTTTTCTATATTATTTTCTATATTATTTAAAATAATATTTTTCCCCTGTTTTAATGCTTTTGCTATATTGTAATCGATGATACCTGTTTGTTGTACTTTTTCTACTACGGTATCTAGTAAAGAAGAAACTCCATCAATTAACCCTCCTGATTGTACAGCATTTTGCATTTGAGAAATACTTTCAAAATTCCCTGTAAAAATTCCTATTGCACTTTTTCCCAAATCAATTGCATCTGTTATTGTTTTTTGAATTCCTTCTTTTAAACCGTAATTTAATAAATTATCTTTTAAATTTATTGCTTGGTCTTCAATAAAGTCTGGTAATATTGCTCTAATTCCTATATCAATCCCTGTATTTATAACTTTTCCTAATGTTGTTTCTAAAAAACTTTTTTGTTCTTTTTCATTTACAATTTTATTATTTATTTCTATTTGATTATTTTTTTCTAAATTATTTATTTCCATTTTTTACTCCTTCTTTTTTTATATTTATATTTAATAAAATTTAATTTTCTTTATTTTTGATTTTCGTAATTTTATTTTAATTATTTATTATATTTTTTTAAATATTTAATTATTTATTTTTATAAAATATTTTTAATCTATTATTTGATTATTTTTTGTTAATTAATTTTGTTTTTTATTTATTTTTTAGTTTTTTGATAGTTTTATTTTTTGTTTAAAATTTTTTATTCTAATGTTTTTTGTATCCTAAATCCTTTTTTGTTTCTTTTTATTGTTTTGTTTTACATATTTTACTATTTTATATTTCTTTAAAAATTTTTAGTACTTTTTTAATTCTTTTTTCTATCTTTTTTTCATTTTAATTAATTCTCTTTTTTGCTACAAATAATACAACTATGTAAACCTTATTTTTCTCTATTTTGTCTTTTGCTTAATTTTTTTAAATTTCTTCTTTTTTATATTTACCTAGGTTTTTTTTGTGTTTTATCATTGCTTTTTTCTTCTTTTTTTCTATCAATATCTTTTTTTGTTTTTTATTCTTTGTTAACTTGTTTTCTTTCTTGATTTTTCCTTTTGTATCTTTTTACTAATTTCTGAATTTAATCTTTTCAAATTTCTTTTGTCAATTTTGTTTTTTATTTTATTTTCTATTTTTATCTCTTAAAAATTTTTATTTGCTTTGCTTTTATGTATTTTTGCTTTTTGGTTTTTAATTTTTTTCTATTATTTTTTATTCTTCTTTCGTTTAAGAATTTCTTTTCCTTTTATTAATTTTTTATATATTATTTTTTTGCCTTTTTATTTTTTCATTATTTAATTATTTATTTCTATTTTTAATTAATTTTTATTATTTATTTTTTTATTAATTAATTTTATTTGTATTTTGTTTTTATTTATTTTAATTTTTATTGTTTTTTTTATTTTGTATTTTTATTAAGTTTTCATTTTTACTAGCTTTATATTTTTGTTTTAATTTTTTACTTAATTGTTTTTTCTATTCTAAATTTTTTTCTTCCTTTTAATTTTTATTTTCCTATTTTGTCTTACATTTTTTTTCTATTTTATATTTTTCTAAAAATTTTATACTGCATTTTATTCTTCTTTTATGTCTTTTTTTTTTATTCATTTTTTATTTTGCAAAACTTCTTTTCTCTTTTTTGCAAAAAATAAGATTACTATGTAAACTTTGCTCTTTCCTTTTTTGTCTTTTTACTTTCTTCTTTTAGAATTGTTTCTTTTTCTATTTGCCTAAGCATCTTTCATGTTTCATCATTGCTTTTTTCTTTTTTTTTTCTATTGATATCTTTTTTTATTTTTTATCCTTTGTTAACTATCTTTTCTTTTTGATTTTATCTTTTGTATCTTTTTATTTCTTTTTAAATTTAATCTTTTCAGTTTTTCTCCTATTAATTTTGTTTTTCATTTTATTTCTATTTTTATTTCTTTAAAAAATTTTATCTGTTTTGCTTTTATATATATTTTTTTATTTGTAATTTTTTTCTATTATTTTTTTATTCTTCTTTCGTTTAAGAATTTATTTTTCTTTTATTAATTTTTTATATATTATTTTTTTGCCTTTTTATTTTTTTATTATTTAATTATTTATTTCTATTTTTAATTATTTTTTATTATTTATTTTTTTATTAATTAATTTTATTTGTATTTTGTTTTTATTTATTTTAATTTTTATTATTTTTTTATTTTAATTTTTTATTTATTATTTAATATTAATATTATTTATTATATTTTTTATTTTCCTTTTTAATATTAATTTTCTTATTTTGTTTTTTTATTAAATTTTCATTTTTACTAGTTTTATATTTTTGTTTTAAGTTTTTAATTACTTGCTTTTTTTATTCTAAATTTTTTTCCCTTTTAATTTTTATTTTCCTATTTCATTTTACATATTTTTTCTGTTTTATATTTTTCTAAAAATTTTATACTGCATTTTATTCTTCTTTTATGTCTTTTATTTTTATTCATTTTTTATTTTGCTAAATCTTCCTTTCTCTCTTTTGCAAAAATAAGATTACTATGTAAACTTTGCTCTTTCCTTTTTTGTTTTTTTACCTGATTCTTTTAGAATTGTTTCTTTTTCTATTTACCTAGGCTTTTTTCATGTTTTAGTATTCCTTTTTTCTTCTTTTTTTCTATCAATATCTTTTTTTATTTTTGGTTCTTTGTTAACTAGTTTGCTTTTTATCTTTTTTGTTGTTTATATTTTTTTCTAACTAAGTTTATCTTTTGATAATTTCTTTTTTTGTCAATTTCCTTTTTTACTTTATTCTCTTTTTTAATTTTTATTTTTTTTGAAATTTTCATCTATTTTGATTTTATATATTTTTGCTTTTTGTTTGTAATTTTTTTCTTATTATTTTTCATTGTTCTTTCGTTTAAAAATTTATTTTTTTTTTATTAATTTTTTATATATTTTTTTTATTTTAACTTTTTATTTTTTCTATTATTTAATTATTTTTTATTAGTTATTCATTTCTATTTTTAATTATTTTCTTTTTATACTTTTTTATTTTTTTAATATTAATTTTTTACTTTATATTTTTATTAAGTTTTTATTTATTTTGTTTTTTGATTTCATTTTTTACTTGATTACAATTTTCTGTTCAAAATCTTTTTTTCTTTTTATTTTTATTTTCATATTTCGTTTTATCTTTTTTTCTGTTTTATATTTTTTGAAAATTTTGTATTGTATTTTATTCTTCTTTTATGTTTTTTTTATTAATTTTATATTTTGCTAAATCTTCTTTTCTATCTTTTGCAAAAAATAAGATTACTATGTAAACTTTCTTCCTTCCCTTTTTGTCTTTTTACTTGTTTCTTTTAGAATCGTTTCTTTTTGTATTTACCTAAGCTTTTTTTATGTTTTAGTATTACTTTTTTCTTCTTATTTTCTATTGATATCTTTTTTTATTTTTTATTCTTTGTTAACTTGCTTTCCTTTTTGGTTTTACATTTTATATCTTTTTATTTCTTTTTAAATTTAATCTTTTCAATTTTTTGTCAATTTTGTTTTTCTTTTTATTTTCTATTTTTATTTCTCTAAAAGATTTTTATTTGTTTTGCTTTTATATTTTTTTCTTTTGGGTGATTCTTTTCTTATTATTTTATTATTTAATAATTTATTTTCATTCGTTAATTTTTTGTATATTATTTTTTTATTTTGCCTTTTTATTTTTTATCTATTTTTTAATTATTAATTATTATTTATTTTTTTCTATTATTTAATTATTTCTTTATTAATTAATTTTTTTTTATTTTGTTTTTATTTATTTGTATTTTATTATTTTTTTTTATTTATTATTTAATATTAATTATATTTATTTGCTTTTTTATATTTTTTATTTTCTTTTTTAATATTAATTTTTTTATTTTGTATTTTTATTAAGTTTTCATTTTGCTAACTTTATATTTTTGTTTTAATTTTTTTACTTACTTTTTTTTCTATTCTAATTTTTTTCTTCCTTTTAATTTTTATATTTTGTCTTATATATTTTTTCTATTTTATATTTTTCGAAAAATTTTATACTGTATTTTATTTTTCTTTTATGTCTTTTATTTTTATTCATTTTATATTTTGCTAAATCTTTCTTTCTCTCTTTTACAAAAAATAAGAGAATTATGTAATTTTGATATTTTCTAAATTTTTATTTTTCTATTCTTATTTTAATTTTCTTAATTCTTTATTTGCCTATGTTTTTTCTGAATTTTAAATATTGATTTTTTATCTTATATCTTTTAATTTTTATTGTTTCTTTGCTATACTTTGTTAACTATTTTGTCTTTATATTTTTTGAACTCTTGTTTTGCTCTTGTTATGATTTTATTTACTTTTCTTTTTTTCTTAATTTTTTTATTTTTTGATTAAGTATTCTTATTTACTTTTTCTATTTGATTTTTTTATTTTAACTTTAGTTATTTTAATTGTCTTTTTTATTTATTAAATAAGAATCAATTGTTTTTTATTTTTAATAATATTTTTTTAAATTCTTTTTTTAAATATTTATTATTTAATATTTTTTTATTTTTATAAAAATCATTTTTTATTTTTTTATATATTAAATTATATTTTATTTTATATTTAATCATTTTTTGATTGAATATTTTAGAAATAATTTTTAAAGAAATTTTATTATTTTCAAAATTATTAATAATAATAAATAATTTTTCTTTTTTATTATAAAAATTTTTTATATATTTAAAATATACTTCTTTTATGTTTTTAATTTCTGGTTTTATGATAAAGAAAATATAATCTGCTATTTTTATTATTTCTTTATTATTAATATTATTTTCTATAATAATATAATCAAAATTTTTTTTTATTTTATTTACCACATTATTTAAAAAATTAATTTTTATATTATAAAATAAGAATAATTTGTCATTTATTTTATATTCTTGAAGTTCTCTGTTTTCACTATTTTTCTTTATTTTTATTGCTTTTGTTAAATCTAAATTTTTAAAATTGCAATCTATGATTGCTGTTTTATACTTTTCTTGTGATAAGTAATATGCTAATATTAAAGTTATTGTTGTTTTTCCAATTTTATTGCCTCCTGTAATTAAAATTATTTTTTTATTATTTTCTTTTTTAATTATTTTATTATTTATTTTTTTCTTTAACAAATTTATTTTTTCTTTTTTTATTTTAAATATCTTATTTTTTTTATTTATTGTTAAATTATTATTAATAATATTTATTAATAATTTTTTATTTATTTTATTTTTGTAATAAATATTGTTTATATTTATTTTTTTTATTTTATTTTCTAATATATTATTTTTTTTATTTAAAATAATAATTAATTTTATTTTATTATTTATATTTTTTATTTTTTTTAATAAATCTAAAAAATCAATTTCGCCGTCTAATTTTTCACTAATAAAAATATAATTAATATTTTTATTTTTTTCTAAAATTTCTAATATTCCTTCTTTATATGGAATGTCTTTTCCTATCACTTTTATACTTTTTTCTTTTTGTAATTGTTCATTTATTTTAGGATTGTTCATCGCTGTCAAAATCTGTTTCATTTAATTCTTCTCCTTCAATTATTTTTTTCTCTATTTTACTTGCTTCTATTTTAGTTAAAATATGGTCTTCCCCAACAAACATTAAACATTCTCCTCTTTTTAAAGATTTGATTTCTATTTTTTCTTTTTCAGATAAATTAGAATATTCTGCTAATATTTTAATATTTTCTTCTTCTAATGCAAAAAATGTTTTTATGCTAGAATTATTTAAAATACTTTTTCCATAAACACCTCCTTCTAGACTAAAGATATCTGAAATATCTTGTGTTATGGCAACACTACTTCCACCATACTTTCGTATGGTTTTAAATATTTTATAAATAAAACTTGCTACATCTTTATTCGAAGTGACTCCTATTAATCTCCATATTTCATCTAAATAAATTGTTTTCTTTTCTTCTCTTTTTTCTTTGATTTTATCCCACAAAATTTCTGCACAAACAAACATTCCGTATTTTAGATTTTCTTCTCCTAAATCATATACATCTGCTACAATTAAATCATTTTTTAATTCTACATTTGTATATTCGTTAAAGTATTTCATAGAACCTTTTACAAATGGCAGTAATTTGATATGGAATTTTTTTGTTTTTTTATCTTTTTCTAAAACATGATATAAGTCTTCTAAAATTGGCATTTGTTCAGACTTTTTAAATTCTTTTTTATTTGTTTTCTTACTTTTGTTATATAGACTATTGTCATCAAAAGTTATTCCTTTTAATTGATAAGTTTCTATTAATTTTTCTTCTAATAGTGCTTTTTCTTCTTCATTTAATTCTCCAAATATTAAATTGAAAAATCCAATTAATCTTCCTATTTTTGTTACTAAATATCCATTTTCTCCGTCTTCTATGCTTTCTTCTCTAATTTCTAATATATTAATAAACGTATTAGAATTCGGTCCAATTTTTATTTGTACTCCTCCTAATTCCCTACATAAATTATCATATTCTCTATCTGGGTCTATAATATATTGTTTTATTCCTAATAAGTGGTATCTTAGAATTAATAATTTTGTATAAAAAGATTTCCCTGCTCCACTTGTTCCAAAAATACAAATATTAGCATTTTTATATTTTTGTGTTTTATATTTATCAATAAATACTAAAGAATTATTGTAGATATTAGTACCAACAAAAATTCCTTCTTCATCAAAAAGATTGGAAGATATGAAAGGATATGTAGATACTAATCCTGATGTTAAGATATTTCTTTTTCCTACTTCTTTTAATATTTTATTATTTTCCATTAATGGCAGACAGGAAAGAAATAGTTCCTCTTGTCTGAAGTTTGCTCTTTTTGTTTGAATTCCTTTGCTTTGTGCAATTCCTTCTATTTTATCTAAATAAAAATTTAATTCTTTTATTTCTTTTGCATAAATAATAATGTAAAGATATAAATAGTAAATATCTTCATTGTTTACTTGTAATTCTTTTCTAATATATTTTGCATCTTGATAGGTAAATGCTGCAATGTCAATATCTTGTCTATTTTGATTTTTTTCTTTTAGCTCTACTCCTACGTTCCCTATATGATATGTCAAATCTTTTATGGTTTTATATGGGTCTTGTCTTTCATAAAAAATTGAAATATTCATATTGATATTGGATTCAATTAATGTTTTTAATAAAATATCATTTTGCTCTCTATAATAATTAACTGCTATAAATCCAGAATAATATAAATTATCAATTTCTAAATATTTTGGATTTTGATTGTTTAAATAACTAGGTGCTATTTTATCATTATCTAAAATACTTCCTTCTAAAAAATTATTTTTTTCAATTCTTTTTTTGTTTATTTTTTTCTCCTCCTTTTTTATTATTTTTTTAATATTAATTATTTATTTTTTTATTTTATTTTTATATTTTCCACATTTTTTACTCTATTTATTTTAATTTTTTATTTTAAATTCTTTTTTGATTTCTTTTTGTTTTACTTTATCCACAATTTATAAACTATTTTTTTCTAATTTATTCTTTTTTTTGCTAATTTTTTCTATTTTTTTCTAATTTTCATTATTTTCTTTTTTAATTTATTTATTTTTTTTATATTAAATTATATTAATAAAAAATTAAATTGCTTTATTTTTGATTTTCGCGTTTTATTTTATTTTTATTTTCTTTTTTTTTCTAATTCATTCTATTTTATTCTATTTTTTTCTAATTTTTAAATTTTTTAATTTTTATTTAAATTATTTTTTCTAGCATTAAAAAATGTTTTTAATATTTTTATTATTTCTTCTTTTGTATTAATTTCTATTACGGAATTTCCACAACGATATAAACATTCTTTGATTTTAAAATATTTTTCTTTTAAATCATTTTTAATAATTTCAATGGATTCTATATTCTCTTGATTTTTGGATATTTCATTAGATATTATGAGATAAAAATTTTTAGAAGATGATTTTTTATTAGAATTAATTTTATTAATATATTCTATATATTTATTAGCTATTTTTGTTAATTTTTTATTTTCTTTTTTTTGGATATTTTTTTGAATATTAAAAATATTTTTTTCTAGATTTTCTTTACTACTTTGAATTAAAATTTGCATTTGAAAAGGACATGTTTTTAAAAAAGTTTTATATGAATTTAAAATTGCTGCTTTTTCTAAATCAGATTTTAAATTGTAATTGATAGGAATTATTTTTAAAATTTTTATATATTTATTATTTTTTAATTTTATAATTCCATTCTCTAAAATGTAATCTATCGGCATCCATTGCTGTAGGGTTTTTTCTTTTATTTTTTTCACCTCCTTAAGTGTGATTATCTTACATTATTTTCCATCATCTGTCAAGTCTTTAAAAAAAATTTTTTTATTTTTGTATATTTTTTTTATTTTTGAACATACTATGATTGTAAGGTTAATAATAGTTGAGCCAAGAGTTATAATGGATTATCATTAGTTCATTATCATTCGGACAAAGATATATTATAGTGTATTTTAATATATTATAATGTGTCAGCGAGAAGAATATATTATTTGTTTGTAAGCTATATCCCTTTTGTTTTTTTAAAATTGGTTCTTTATCATTTTTAATTTCTCTATATGGTTAAAGGATAGGTAATATATTCGAGCTAAGATTATTCTTATATCTAGTATTTTGAAGTGGTTATTATTAGTCCCTTCGGGATGAATATGGTTACTTGTGGTGTATTAATGGTCGAACGAATGATTAATATGTGTGGTAGAAGGCTTATTTATATAGCAATATATATTAGGTTTGAATATTATATGTATTAGTTTTAGTTAAGATTATTATTAGCTTTATAGATTAATGGCAGATAGTTATTTTACTATCTGCCATTAAATTTTTTAGATATCTAGATTTTTTACATATTTTGCATTTGCTTGAATGAATTCTCTTCTTGGCTCTACTTCATCTCCCATTAATAAAGTAAATATTTCATCCGCTTTTATTGCATCATCCATTGTTACTTTAACTAATATTCTTGTTTCAGGGTTCATTGTTGTTTCCCATAATTGTTCTGGATTCATTTCTCCTAAACCTTTATATCTTTGTAGTCCTAATTGTTCTCTTGAGATTCCTTTTTCTTCTAATTCTTTGTATTTTTTTTCTAAGTCTTCGTCTGTATAACAATAAATATCTTCCATTCCTTTTTTAGATAATTTATATAATGGTGGTTGTGCCAAATAAACATTTCCATTTTCTATTAATGGTCTCATATATCTAAAGAAAAATGTTAATAATAATGTTCTAATATGGGCACCATCTACATCGGCATCTGCCATGATAATTACTTTTCCATATCTAATTTTTGTAATGTCAAATTCAGCACCTATTCCTGCTCCTACTGCAACAATAACAGGATTTAATTTGTCATTTCCGTAGATTTTGTCTGCTCTCGCCTTTTCAACATTTAACATTTTTCCCCATAATGGTAAAATTGCTTGAAATTTTCTGTCTCTTCCTTGTTTTGCACTTCCTCCAGCAGAATCTCCCTCTACAATGTATACTTCACATTCTTCTGGATTTTTGCTACTACAATCTGCTAATTTTCCTGGTAATGTACTTGTTTCTAAGTTACTTTTCTTTCTTACTAATTCCCTAGCTTTTCTGGCTGCTTCTCTTGCTCTAGATGCACTGATACATTTTTCTAAAATTGCTTTTGCAACAGAAGGATTTTCTTCTAAAAATGTTGATAAAGCTTCATTTACCATACTTTGTACAACACCTGTTACTTCACTATTTCCTAATTTTGTTTTTGTTTGACCTTCAAATTGAGGTTCTTTTACTTTAACAGAAACAACTGCTGTAATACCTTCTCTAATGTCTTCTCCTTGTAAATTACTATCTTTTTCTTTTAAAATGTTATGACTTCTTGCATAATCATTAAAAACTTTTGTTAGAGATCTTTTGAAACCTTCTAAATGTGTTCCACCTTCAATTGTATTGATATTATTAACAAATGTATAAATATTTTCAGAATAACTTGAGGTATATTGGATTGCTATTTCTACTGGTATTTCCCCTGCTTTTTCTATATAAATTGGTTGTTTATGTAATTTTTCCTTATTTTTATTTAAAAATTCTACAAATGAAATTAGTCCACCTTCATAACAAAATTCTGCTTTTTTTGGTGTTTCTTCTCTTTGGTCTTCTATTGTTATTTTTAGTCCTTTTGTTAAAAATGCTATTTCTCTAAATCTTTTCTCTAAAACTTCATATTCATAATTTAAACTTTCAAAAATAGTATCATCAGCTAAAAATCTAACTTTGGTTCCAGTTCCTTCGGCATCTCCTATTTTTTCTAGTTTTCTAACTGTTTTTCCTTTTTCAAAATACATTTGATAAAGTCCGCCATCTCTTTTTATTGTAACTTCGGTCCATGTAGATAAAGCATTTACAACAGATGCACCAACTCCATGTAGTCCCCCTGATACTTTATATCCACTATCTCCTCCAAATTTTCCTCCAGCATGTAAAACTGTGTATACTGTTTCTGCCGTAGATATTTTGGTTTTTGGATGTATTTCTACAGGAATTCCTCTACCATTATCTGTAACACTTATCACATTTCCTTTTTCTATGACAACATTTATTTCTGTACAATATCCTGCTAATGCTTCATCTACTCCATTATCTACGATTTCATATACTAAATGATGAAGCCCTCTAATAGAAGTACTTCCTATATACATACCTGGTCTTTTTCTTACGGCTTCTAGACCTTCTAAAACTTGAATTTGTTCTGCTCCATATTTATGATTATATTTTTCCATTTGTTTTCCTCCTTTTGTAGGCAAGTTTTTTATATTACTTTTTCATTATTTTCCGTAAAAACTTTTCCACTTTTTACATTATATATTAAAATATTTTTATTTGCAAGATTTATTTTATCTGTACATGTAATTATTACTTGTGTATTTTTTATTTTCTCTAAAAAATGATTTCTTCTTTTTTCATCTAATTCAGACATAAAATCATCTAATAATAAAATTGGTGCTTCCCCTATTTCATCTTTGATAATATCAACTTCTGCTAATTTTAAAGAAAGGATACTTGTTCTATGTTGTCCTTGTGAACCATAAATACTTAATTCTTTATCATTTATATAAATAATAAAATCATCTCTATGAATTCCTTTGGTTGTATATCCTTTTATAATATCTAATTTTTTTCTTTCTTTTAATAATTTTAAATATTCATCTTTAGATTGGCAATGTGTGATATATTCTATTTTTATTTCTTCTTTTTTATCTGTTATTTCTGTATGAATCTTTTTTATTTTATTTTTTATTTTTTCTATAAATTCTTTTCTATATTGATAAATAATATAAGCTTCTTCTGCTAATTTTTCATCCCAAATTTCTAATAATTTTTCATCTTTATTTTCTTCTCTAATTTGTCTTAAATAATTATTTCTTTGTTCTATTATTTTAGCATATATATTTAAGTGATACATATAATTTGGTTTTAATTGACTTATCATGATATCTAAAAATCTTCTTCTATTTTGAGGTCCACCTTTTAAGATATTAATATCATCAGGTGTAAAAATAACAGTATTAACATTTCCTAATAATTCACTTAATTTTTTTAATTTAATTCCATTTAAATAAATATTTTTTTTATTATTTATTTCTATTTTTATTTTTCCATCTCTATCTTGTTTTTGATATTCTATTTCTATGTTAGCTTGTTTGGCATCTAGTTTTATCATTTCTTTATCTTTTTTTGCTCTAAAAGATTTTCCCATACTGCATAAAAAAATGGATTCAATAATATTTGTTTTTCCTTGTGCATTTTCTCCATAAAAAATATTTATATTTTTATTTAAATTAATTTCTTCTAATTGATAATTTCTAAAATTATTTATTTTTATTTTTTTTATCCACATATTTTTCTCCAATTTATTTTATTTTCTTTTTTATTCTTTTTTATTTGTTTTTCATTTCTTTTATCCACAATTTATAAACTATTTTTTTCTAATTTATTCTTTTTTTTTCTAATTTTTTCTATTTTTTATTATTTTCTGTTTTAATTTATTTATTTTTTTAATATTTAATTATATTAATAAAAAATTAAATTGCTTTATTTTGGATTTTCATTCTTTTTTTTATTTTTTATTTTATATTTTTTTCTTATTTTTTTATTTTATTCTAATTTTTCTTTTAATTTATTTTATTTTTTTAAATTTTTTTTTATTTTCTCTTCTTATTTATTCTATTTTTATTATTTATTCTTTTTTTACTTTGTTTTTCTTTTTATTATCCACAATTTATAAACTATTTTTTTCTAATTTATTCTTTTTTTTTCTATTTTTTTCTAATTTTTTCTATTTTTTATTATTTTCCGTTTTATTTTATTTATTTTATTAATATGAAATTATATTAATAAAAAATAAAATTCGCTTATTTTGGATTTTCGTGTTTAGTTTTATTTTTATTTTCTATTTTTTTCTAATTTATTCTATTTTTTTTAATTTTTTTCTAATTTTTTCATTTATTTATTTTTTATTTTTTTATATTTTTTATCCCCAATTAGTTCTTTATTTGTGGATAACTTTTTTAAAAATTAAAGGTAGAAAAAATTCTACCTTTAATCTTCTTTTAATCTTATTGGTAATATCATATAAGTGTATTCTTTGTTTTCAACAGATTTTATCAAACATGGTGAAATGCTTGTTCCAAATTCGATATAAACCTCTTCTTCTTCTATTACTTTTAAACTATCTAAGAAATATTTTGGGTTAAATCCTGCTTCTAAATTTTTTCCTTCTGTAGAAACATATAATTCTTCCTTAGCATCACCTGTTTGATTGGTACAAGAAATGGTAACTTTTCCTATATCTACTTGTATTTTTACAGGATATTTTTTTTCTTTTTCTACAGAAGATGATGATATTAAACTGATTCTTTCAAAGCTATTTTGAATACTATTTTTATTTACTTTTATTCTTGTTTCCCAATTACTTGGAATAACATTTTTATAATTTAAAAATTCTCCATCTAGGATTCTTGTTACAATTTTACAATTATCCATCTCAAATAATGCTTGATTTTTAGATATACCTATTGTTACTGGTTCAAATGAATCTGCCATTATTTTATTGACTTCGTTTAATGTTTTTCCTGGTATAACAGCTTTAAAGTCATTACTTTGCTTTGTTAAAAATACGCTTCTTAATGCTAATCTAAATCCGTCTACTGCTACTAATGTTAATTTATTGTTTTCTACTTCAAATAAACATCCTGTGAAAATTGGTCTACTTTCTTCATTGCTTACTGCAAATATTGTTTTTCTAATCATATTTTTTAATACATTTTGGCTAACTTCTATAGAATTTTCTACCTCTATTTTTGGTAATTCTGGAAATTCTTCTGGATTCATGGTTGCTAATTTATATAATGAACCTTCACATTCGATTTCTAATAGATTTTTGTCATTTAGTGTAATACTAATTTCTGTATCTGGCAATTTTCTAATGATTTCACTAAACATAACTGCATTTACTACGGTACTTCCTTGTTCTTTTACTTCACATTCCATTACATATTCTATTCCTATTTCTAAATCATAGGTTGTTAATTTTATTTCATTGTCATTTGTTTGAATAAGAATTCCTTCTAAGATAGGCATTGTTGTTTTAGATGCTCCACCTTTTACTACGGAATTAATAGCTTTTAGGATTGTATCCTTGTAACAAACTATTTTCATTTTGGTCCTCCTTTATATATTTATAAATTATAATATAATATATTTAGTAGTAATAGTATTAGGTGCTGTGGAAACTGTGGAAAACTATGTTGATAGTTAGAATCCCTAATAAAATTACTGTTTATAATTCTGTGGAAAACTTGTTAAATAATCCACAGTCAATTTTTGTTATTGTGTAAAATTGACTTATACACATGTTATAAACATGTTTTCAACAGTTGGGGTGTGGATAGTCAATCTAGCTGTTCCGTAAGAAGAGAAAGCTTCTTTTTTTCGAACAACTATTTTTACAAACACAAATTTTTAGAAATGGAAGCAAACTATATTGCTTTTTATTGTTTTCCATTTATGATGATGTTTTTCACACTATCCACAATTAACT
Source organism: uncultured Clostridia bacterium (assembly GCA_944386715.1). Lineage (GTDB taxonomy): Bacteria > Bacillota > Clostridia > TANB77 > CAG-508 > CAG-269. The sequence goes on along the minus strand of CALXCD010000016.1, from coordinate 11,436 downwards.
TGGTATTGCTTTTTTCTTTAATTTCTTTACTGATTTTTCGATAAGCATGCATTACTGTAGAATGATCTCTACCTCCAAAATCAATACCAATTTGAGGAAATGACATATTTGCTACTTCCCTGCAAAGATACATTGCAATTTGTCTTGGGAAGGCAATATCATTTGATCTTTTATTTCCGGCTAGGTCGTCTTTGTCTATACTAAAGTACTTAGAAACGGTTTCTTTTATAAAATCACAAGAAATTACTTTCTCATTTTCGTATTTAAATTCATTGATAATATTTTCTGCTAGCTCTATTGTGATTGGACTATGTGTTAAAGATGCTCTTGCAACGATTTTATTAAAGACTCCTTCTAGTTCTCTAATGTTAGAATCTATTTTATTTGCAATGTTTGAAAGAATAAAATCTTCAATGATAACTCCTTCATCTTGTGCTTTTTTTCTTAAAATTGCTAGACGTGTTTCATAATCTGGACAGGAAATATCTGCAAGTAACCCCCATTCGAATCTAGATTTTAATCTATCTTCTAGAAATGGAATATCTCTTGGTGGTTTATCACTTGAGATAATGATTTGATTTCCATCTTCATATAAGGAATTGAAAGTATGGAAAAATTCTTCTTGCACTCTTTCTTTTCCAGCAATAAATTGAATATCATCGATAAGAAGTACATCAATATTTCTATATTTATTTCTAAATACTTCGTTTTTATTGTCTTTAATAGCATTTATCAATTGATTTGTGAATTTTTCAGAAGTGACATATAAAACATTTGCGTTTTTATTATTTTCTATAATTCTATTTCCAATAGCATGCATTAGGTGAGTTTTTCCTAGTCCTACTCCCCCATATAAAAATAATGGGTTATAAGATTTGGATGGTTCATTTCCTACTGCTAAAGCTGCTGCATGTGCAAATCGATTGTTATTTCCTACGACAAAAGTTTCAAAAGTGTATTTTGGATTTAATGTTGATTTGTTTGATTCTGCTTCTTCACTTGTGATACTTTCTGTTTGGTTTTTTATAATTTCATTGCTAGTTTCTTCTTTTTCCTTTGATAAATCTACAACGGAAAAAGACCATTCTTTGTTGGTAATGCTTCTTAATGCATAGAAAATAAGACTTCTAAATTTGTTTTCGATAAAATCTTTTTGATATTCTGAGTTTGTAGTAAAGACAATATTATCATTTTCGATACTTCTAATGCCTAATGGCATAATCCAAGTGTCATAAGATATTTTTGTTACCTCTGGTTTTAGTGCTTCTTTTAGTTGGTGAATCAGTTCATCTTTGTCTGTTGCCATTTTTAATCCTCCTTTTATAATCATGTTATCCACAAAGTTATCCACAGGTGTTGATAATATTGTAATATTTGTGTCACAATTAAGATGATTGATACGAACAAAAATTTAAGTAATATCAAGAAAAAAGTCATCTTTTTTGTACGCCCCTATCATAACAAATTTTGTCAAAAGAAGTCAATAAGATTGTGGAAAATTTTTTTTAATTGTGGAAAACTTATAAAAAAACTGTGGAAAACTCAACTTATTTTACAAAAATATTTCAAGAAATTTATATAAAATGCTTTTAATAAAATAAAATATATTAATATTTGCAGAAAAGAAATAGATTATTAAACCTAAGTTATGTTTTGTTAAAAATATTAATATATTCTATTTTGTTTTCTCTTTTTTTAGCAATTTTATAAACTTTTTTCACAATTTTTCCACTGTTTTTTTCTAAAATAAAAAAAATGTCTTGACATTTCATGTAAAACTACTGTATAATCGATATACTTGTTATTTTCGTAACAAATTTCCAGAAATGGAATTTTATAAATATCAAAAACAGTAGGAGGTGCCAAAATGAAAAGAACATTTCAACCAAAAACAAGACAAGAAAAGAAAGAACATGGATTTATGAAAAGAATGAAAACAAAATCAGGAAGAAATATTTTAAAAGCAAGAAGAGCAAAAGGTAGAAAAAAACTAACTGCTTAAAAGAATAATTATATGTTATGAAGCACAGACATTAGTAAAAAAGGCCACATTTGGATGTGAGCCTTTTAAAAATAATTATTTAGAAAGATTTGGCTTTTTCATTTATCTTTTGCCTGTTAGAAAGGGAATAGATAGAAAATGAAAAAAACAAAAATGTTAAGAAAGAATTATGAATTCAGAAATGTTTTATCAAAAGGAAAATATTATTCTGGAAAATATGTGGAAGCTTTTATCAAAAAAAATGCAAAAAAAGAAAACTTTCTAGGAATAGCTATTGGTGTGAAAATAGCGAAAGCCGTAAGAAGAAATCACATTAAAAGGTTATTAAGAGAATGTTATCAAATAACAGAAAATCAGATTAAAGATGGATATAGTATAGTATTTTTATGGAAGAAGAAAGTAGATATACAAAATGCAACTTTTGATAAAATAAAAAAGGATGTTTATTTTATTTTTGATAAGGCAAGTCTTTTTGAGGAAAAAAAATGAAGAAAATAATGATTAATATGATTCGTTGGTATCAAAAACATATTTCATGTTGGTTAGAGGCGAAGAATATTCATTGTAAATATTATCCAAGTTGCTCTGAATATACAAAACAAGCGATTGAAAAATATGGAGCAGGGAAGGGAATGCTTTTGGGAATTTATAGAATTCTTCGATGTAATCCTTTTTCCAAAGGTGGATATGACCCGTTAAAATGAAAAAGGGAGGAATAAAATGTTTGAATTTTTTGCAAGTCTGTTTGGTTATATATTAGCTTTTTTATATGATTTGATTAATAATTACGGACTAGCTATTATTTTATTTACGATTATTATTAAAATTGTTTTATTACCATTATCTATTAAACAACAAAGAACATTGAAAAAAAGTACACAATTACAAGAAAAAATGAAAGTAATTCAATTTAAATATAAAAATAATCCAGAAAAAATGAATCAAGAGATGATGGAATTATATAAGTCAGAAAATATGAGTCCTTTTAGTGGATGTTTAACAGCTATTGTTCAGTTATTATTATTATTATCTGTATTTTATTTAGTAAGAGCACCTTTAACTTATATGGAGAAAATACCAACAGAAGATATTAATAAATATATTACACAATTGCAAGAAGAAGGCAAAATCAATAGTAATGTTTATCCAGAAATAGATATTATTAGAGAACAACAATGGTTAAAAGAAAAGAATCCAGAGGATCCTAACATTGATAGAGTAGCATTACAGATGAATTTCCTTGGATTGGATTTAAGCAAAGTACCACAACAAAATATGACTGATTTTACTGTATATATTATTCCAATTTTGTATATATTATCATCTTTTATTTCTATCAGAATGACGACAGCGATGCAACAAAAACAAAAGGAAGAATCTAAGCAAAACGCTACGATAGATGGTTCAACAGGTAAAGAATTAACAGTAAAGGATGAAAATGAGATAGATACTGTAATGCAAACCAATAAAATGATGTCTTGGATGATGCCAATAATGTCTATATCTATTGCTTTTGTAGCACCTTTGGGACTAGCTTTATACTGGTTAGTGAATAATATCTTAATGATAATAGAAAGATTAATTTTAAATAAAGTGATAAAGTAAATCGTTAGGAGGAAAAAATAGCATGGAAAAAACAATTATTGCAGAGGGAAGGACTACAAATGAAGCGATTGAAAAAGGTCTAAAACAATTAAATGTTTCTAAAAATAAAGTTCATATAAAAGTATTAGAAAATGAAGATAAAAGAAGCTTTTTTAGTATCTTAGCACCTAGAGTTGTTAAGGTAGAGTTAACTTTAAAAGAAGAAGAAATAGCAAAGGAGACAAAAGGAGTAAAACCTAAAAAAGAAATTGAGTTGACAGAAGAAGAACAAGAAAAAGCATATGAAAATATATCTCATTTTTTAAGTGAGATGATAAAGTTTTTACCAGAAGATACCAAATACGAAATAGAAAAAACAAAAACAGGGGTAAATGTGGATATTCATCATCAAAATTTGGGATATTTGATAGGGTATAGAGGAGAAACTCTATATGCATTTCAAAATATTTTATCTGCTATTGCAGGAAAAGGGATTAATAATAAAGTAAGGGTTTTATTAGATATTGAAGGATATAAAGCAAAAAGAGAAAGAACATTAGAAGAGCTAGCTGATAAAGTAGCAAGAACTGTAATTAAAACAAGAAAATCTATTACATTAGAGCCAATGCAAGCGTATGAAAGAAAGATTATTCATAGTCATTTGCAACAAAATCATAAAGTAGAAACAGTTAGTATTGGAGAAGAACCAAATAGAAGAATAGTGGTTTCTTTAAAAAAATAAAAAATGTGTTAAAATCAGAGGTCAAAGGTCAGATTTTACAGGAATGTATTTTCTATCTTTGCCTCTTTTTTTTGAAAAACTATTTTAAAAAGTTACATAATGTGTTAAAATAGAAGCGTTAAAAAGAGAGAAAAAGGAGGAATAAATTTGAGTACAATTGCATCTATATCTACGGCTCCACGGAATTGGAGGAATAGGAATTATTCGTATGAGTGGTGAAAATTGTTTTGAAATATTAGATAAAATATTTCAAGCAAAAAAACCTCAAAAGATAGAAGAAATAAAGGGTTATACTATAAAATACGGTCATATCATAGAAAATAATGAAATCATTGATGAAGTTTTGGTTTCCTATTTTAAAAAACCTCTTAGTTATACAACAGAAAATATGTGTGAAATAAATTCACATGGGGGAAATGTGTTAGTGAAAAAAATTTTAGAATTATGCTTGAAAAATGGGGCAAAACTAGCCGACCCAGGAGAATTTACCAAAAGAGCATTTTTAAATGGAAGAATTGATTTATTACAAGCAGAATCTGTTATTGATGTGATTCATGCAAAATCTGAAAGAGAAGCAAAAGCTGGGATGAAGCAATTAGAAGGTAAATTATCTAAAAAAATAGGAGAGATAAAGCAACAAATAATGGATGTTATGGTACAGTTGGAAGTTACGATTGATTATCCAGAATATGATGTAGAGGATGTAACAAATAGGCAAGTACAAGAAATGTTAAATAAAGTGGAAAAGGATTTAGAAATACTAGAAAAGAGTTTTGATAATGGCAAATTATTAAAAGAGGGAATAAAAACAGCGATTATTGGAAAACCAAATGCGGGAAAATCCTCTCTTTTGAATGCGTTATTGAAAGAAGATAGAGCTATTGTTACAGAATTTGAAGGAACGACAAGAGATACCATTGAAGAATTTGTTACTATACAAGGGATTCCTTTAAAATTAATTGATACAGCAGGAATTCGTAATGCAAAAGATGAAGTGGAGAAAATAGGAATTGCAAAATCTAAAGAAATTGCAGATTCTGCTGATTTAATTATTGCTATATTTGATAGTAGCAAGGAATTAACAGCAGAGGATAGAGAAATATTAGAATTAATAAAAAATAAGAAATCCATTATTTTATTAAATAAAATAGACTTACAAACCACCAAAATAGATGAAAACGAATCTAGTTTAAAAGAAGTTTCAGATTATATTATTAAGATTTCAGCATTAAATCAAATAGGGTTAGAAAAATTAGAACAGGCTATTTTAGATATGTTTCAATTAAATGAAATTAATTTGGATAATGAAATTGTTATTACGAATATCAGGCATAAAGCTTTAATTCACCAAGCAATAGAGGATGTAAAAAAAGCAAAAGATGCTATCCAAAAACAGATTCCATTAGATATGATTGCTATTTTTATCAAAGATATTTTAGAGGATTTAGGAAATATCACTGGTGATGTTGTGACAGAAGATATTATTAATGAGATTTTTGCAAGATTTTGTTTAGGAAAATAGAAAGAGAAAAAAACAGGTTTGAAATTCATTGGACAATATATGAAATAACAAACGAGAATCCAAAATAAGCAAAATAAAATCAGAAACAGTATAATTTGTAGAGTAAATAATAAAAAGACTTTATTTTAGATTTTAAAAGGAAATAGAATTAGAAACATAAAAGAAAAATAAAAAACTTTATATCTTAGTAAAGTTATTTGATTAATAAGTAAACAATAGAGGAAAGCTGTGAAAAATCAAAGAAAATGTGCAGAACATTATTTCTGATTTACATAAATTAGAGAAAAAAGATGTACATAATATTCGAGTACCATTTTTTAACAAATGAATATTTACCTACGGTTAATATTATTAACTGATTTAGTGCACATAAATTGACTGGAACAGAGATGTCAAATTTTATGAAAGCATAGAGGTGAACGGCTTTTCCTGTTTCACAAGGAATGTGGAACATCGCGTGGAACATTTAATAAAAGGAGGAAATAAAATGGAATATGATGCGGGAAAATATGATGTAGCAGTGGTAGGAGCAGGACATGCTGGATGTGAAGCAGCGCTTGCAGCGGCAAGGCTTGGAATGAAAACATTAATTTTTTCTATTAGTTTAGAGGCAATTGCTAATATGCCATGCAATCCTCATATAGGAGGTAGTTCTAAAGGACATTTAGTGAGAGAAATAGATGCACTTGGGGGTGAAATGGGGAAAGTGATAGATAAAACAATGATCCAAGTGAAAATGTTAAATACTTCTAAAGGTCCAGCAGTACATTCTTTAAGAGCACAAGCTGACAGAAAAAAATATCAAATGGAAATGAAACATATTTTAGAAAAGCAAGAGAATTTGGAAGTTAAACAGGGAGAAATTGTGGATATCGTTGTGGAAAATGGACATGTAAAGGCAATTAAAACAGATGTAGGAGCAGTTTATCAGGTAAAAAGTGTTATTCTAGCAACAGGAACTTATTTGAAAGGAAAAATATTTATTGGGGAATATAGTAAAGAAAGTGGACCAGATGGAGTTGCTGCAGCAAATGAATTATCAGAATGTTTAAAAAGGTTAGGTATTCCTTTAGTTCGTTTTAAAACAGGTACACCAGCTAGAATTAATAGAAGAAGTATTGATTTTGGTAAAATGGAAATACAAAAAGGGGACGAAGAAATTGAAATGTTTTCTTTTGAAGATGAACCTAGAAAGATAGAACAAGTAGATTGTTATTTAACATATACTACGCAAGAAACACATGATATCATTAGAAAGAACTTGCATCGTTCTCCATTGTATGCTGGAAAAATTGAAGGAACAGGACCTAGGTATTGTCCTTCTATAGAAGATAAAGTTGTTAGATTTAGTGATAAACCTAGACACCAAGCTTTTGTAGAACCAGTAGGTTTAGATACAGAGGAAATGTATATACAAGGAATGAGTTCTTCTTTACCAGAAGATGTACAAATTGCACTTTATCGAACCATTCCAGGTTTAGAAAAAGCCGAATTTACAAGACCAGCATATGCGATTGAATATGATTGTATTGATCCTTCTGAATTAAAGCTTTCTTTAGAATATAAAGGAATAGATGGGCTTTTTATGGCGGGGCAGATTAATGGTACTTCTGGATATGAAGAAGCTGCTTGCCAAGGATTAATTGCAGGAATTAATGCTTCTCGAAAAATAATAGGAAAAGAACCTCTTATTTTAGATAGAAGCCAAGGATATATTGGTGTTTTAATTGATGATATTGTTACCAAAGGAACAAATGAGCCATATCGAATGATGACTTCTAGAGCAGAGTACAGGTTATTACTAAGACAAGACAATGCAGATTTAAGATTAACACCAATTGGTCATGAGATAGGTCTTATTTCTGATGAAAGATATGCAAAATTTCAAGAAAAAGAAAAAAATATTCAAAAAGAAATAAAAAGATTAAAAAATCTAGTCGTAAAACCAACAGATAAAGTAAATTCTTTTTTAGAAAAATGTGGAACCTCAGCACTTACAACAGGAACGAAGATGGCAGAATTATTAAAAAGACCAGAAGTTACCTATAAAGCTTTAAGAGAAATAGATGAAGAGATGCCTTTTTTAACAAAGCAAGAGGCAGAAGAAGTAGAAATTCAATTAAAATATGAAGGATATATTAAAATGCAAGAAGCACAAGTAGAAAAATTTAAAAAATTAGAGACGAAATTATTACCAGAAGACATAGATTACGAAACTGTGCAAGGAATTAGTTTAGAAGCAAGGCAAAAATTGAATAAATTCAAACCACGTTCAATTGGTCAGGCTTCTAGAATATCAGGAATTTCTCCAGCAGATGTTTCTGTACTTCTTATTTATTTGCAAACGATAAATAAACAAGCAAAGGAGAGTTTGGATTAATGGAAAAAGAAAAATTTCAAAAAGAAATGGAAAAATATATGAAAATAATTTCTATCACATTAACACAAAAACAAATAAACCAATTTTATGATTATATGAATTTGTTATTGGAATGGAATGAAAAGATAAATTTGACAGCTATTACAAAACCAGAAGAAATTATTTTAAAACATTTTATCGATTCTATTATTCCCATTAAAAAAATAAAGGAAAATAGCAAAATTGTTGATGTGGGAACAGGGGCTGGTTTTCCAGGAATACCTTTGAAAATCGTAAGACCTGATTTGAAAATAACATTGGTAGATTCTTTAAATAAGAGAATTTCTTTTTTAGAAGAGGTAATAGAAAAATTGCAATTAGAAGAAATAGAAGCAATTCATGCTAGAGCAGAAGAATTTGGTAAAGATAAGAAAAGAAGAGAGAGTTTTGATATTGCTACTTCAAGAGCTGTAGCTAATATGTCTGTATTAGTAGAATATTTGTTACCTTTAGTAAAGGTAGGAGGATATTGTATGTTATTAAAAGGTTCACAAATAGAAGAGGAGTTGGAGCAAAGTCAAAAAGCATTAACAGTATTGGGAGGAAAAGTGGAAAAATTGGATTATTTTGAGCTTCCATTGACAGATATAAAAAGGACGATAGTGTATCTTTTAAAAGAAAAAAATACACCATCAAAATATCCAAGAAAGCCAGGAATGCCTGCAAAAGACCCTATTCAATAAAGCTTTTATAAAAGATAGAAAAAGAGAGGAAAAAGAAGAAAAAAAGTTTGATTTTTTTCTTCTTTTTTATTGACTTTTTGTTCATCTTTATATATGATAAATATAGAAACAAAAAGAAACTTATCGGTAAATATAAACCAAAGATAGGAGGCAAAAAATTGGGAAAAGTAATATCAGTTGCAAATCAAAAAGGTGGCGTAGGAAAAACAACTACAACAATTAATTTATGTACTATTTTAGCCAAAAAAGGAAAGAAAGTTCTTTTGATAGATGCAGACCCTCAGGGAAATGCGACGAGTGGATTAGGAGTTGACAAAGAAATTGAAGTTTCAACTTATGATATTTTAGCAAATGATGCAACCATAGAACAATCCTTGCAAGACACAGCTATTAAAAATTTAAAAGTATGTCCTTCTAATATTAATTTGGCTGGAGCAGAGGTAGAGTTAGTTTCTATGATGTCAAGAGAACAAAGGTTAAAAGAAAAATTAGAAGAAATAAAAGACAGATTTGATTATATTTTGATCGATTGTCCTCCTTCTTTAGGATTGATTACTTTAAATGCGTTTACCGCATCAGACAGTGTATTGATACCAGTACAATGCGAATATTATGCCTTAGAAGGATTAGGACAATTATTAAATACGATTAATTTGGTTAAAAAGCATTTAAATAAAAATATTCAAATAGAAGGTGCACTTCTTACGATGTATGATATGAGAACAAATTTATCTAATCAAGTAGTGAAAGAAGTAAAAAAATATTTTGATAACAAAGTTTATAAAACGGTTATTCCAAGAAATGTAAGATTAAGTGAAGCACCAAGTTATGGTATGCCAATTACAGAATATGATCCCCGTTCTAAAGGTGCAAAAAGTTATTTGAAATTTGCAAAAGAATTTTTAAAAATAAATGAAGAAGAAAAGAAAGCAAAACATATGTTAGATTAATGAAAGAATTAATGAAAAAGGAGGAGATACTATGGCAAAAATGACAGGATTAGGAAAAGGATTAGATGCTTTATTTGGACCTGCACCAGAAGAAGAACAAATACAGGAGAATGATGTTTTAAAAAATTTAAAAGTAGTAGATATCGAACCTAATAGAGATCAACCAAGAAAGAATTTTGATCAAGAAGCATTAGAAGAATTGGCACAATCTATTAAAGAATATGGGCTAATTCAACCAATTGTAGTAACGAAAAAAGAAGGTTATTATAGTATTATTGCAGGAGAAAGAAGATGGAGAGCTTCTAAGATTGCAGGTTTAACAGAAATTCCTGTTATTATTCGAGAAGATGATGAAAGAATAAACTCAGAAATTTCTTTAATAGAAAACATGCAAAGAGAAGACTTAAATCCTTATGAAAAAGCATTAGGAATCAAAACTTTAATTGATAATTATGGGTTATCTCAAGAAGAAGTTGCAAAAAAATTAGGGAAAGGTAGAAGTACTATTGCTAACTGGATTAGAGTTTTAAATTTGGAGCCAAGGGTTTTAGAAATGGCAAAAAACGGAACTTTGTCAGAAGGTCAATGTAAGGCTTTACTTGCTATAACTGACCCAGAAAAGCAGTATATGACTGCAATGCAATTACAAGAAAGGGGACAAACAGTAAGGCAATTAGAAAAAAAGGCACAAGTAAAAGAGACGAAAGAGCAACAACAAAGAAATCATATTTTATATAAAAATATAGAAGAAACATTTCAAGGCTTTTTTGGTTCAAAAGTAAGAATAGACCCAGGAAAAAGAAGAGGAAAAATTGTAATTGAATATACTTCTAATGACGATTTAGCTAGAATTTTAGATTTGATTAAATAAAAGAAAGAGATGATGATATGCAAGAAATAATAGAATTTTTAAGAACAGATACTTTTCTTATGATATTAGCAGTTGTTGGGGTGATATTAATAATTGGCTTTTTTGTGTTAATTATTAAGTTATCTAATATTCAAAAAAAATATAAAACTTTTTTGAAAAAGCTTGGAAATGGAAAAGATATCTACGAAGATTTGGAAAATTATATGTATCGTGTTGAAAGAGTAGAAAAACAAAATGCAGAAATATTGACAGGAATGAAGACATTAGAAGAAGATTTGACAAAATGCATTCAAAAGGTAGGTATGGTTAGATATAATGCATTTAAAGATACAGGTAGTGATTTAAGTTTTGCTTTAGCATTATTAGACGATAAAAATAATGGAGTAGTTTTGAATGGTATTTATTCTAGAGAAATGTCTAATATTTATGCAAAACCAGTACAAAATGGTGTTTCTTCTTATACCGTTTCAGAAGAAGAAAAACAGGCTATTGAAAAAGCAGTTAATTCTAGTAAAATTATAAAATTGGAATAAAACTTCGAAAATTGGTTAAAATGTATTGACAGATGACAGGAAAATATGCTAATATCTCAACTTAAACACTTTTGAAAGAGAAAAACTCTCAAACCTGTTGAATAGCAATAGGTTTGAGAGCTAATAGATT
>CALXCD010000015.1 GCA_944386715.1 uncultured Clostridia bacterium | reverse complement strand
TTAAAAAAATTGACAAAAAAATTAAGCATTTTTAATGCTTACAGAATTTTTGCTTATGAAAAAGTGTTTAAAACCCGGGACTTTACAATATTATAAATAGTGACAAAATTATTAATGTCCGCTTTTGTTCTACAAAACAGGTAAAATTAATGAAGAGGTGCTAAATTTGTCGAATTTTGCGATGAAAAGAAGAAAAAAATCTCAAAAATGTATTGACAATTTATGGAAATCCACTTATACTGAGAAAGAATTATATATAATTTATTTCGTAACAATCATTTCATTCCAAAATTTTGTGTTACAGTCAAAAGGTTATAACTTTAATCAGAAAAGATTTCATTTCTATCAATAAATTTCAAAAAAAGGAGGTAAGTATATTTTAGTGCACTAAAAAGAATTATGAATAGAAAACTAGTATCAAAAAGTAATTTAGTATTGCGCAAAGTATTAAATAAGGAAGAACACATAGATATCTTAAAAGATATGATTGAAGGGATTCTAGATATTAAAATCGAATCCATTCGTCTAAACCCTTATTTAAAATCAAAAGAAAAATATTTGCCTAAAGAAGAAAACTTCGGAGTAGCAGATGTAAGGATAATCACCAAAGAAAAAGAATCATTAAATGTTGGTATCCAATTTATTGATGGATTTTATATACAAAATAAATTATTGTTATATTATGCTCAAATACATACAAATCAATTAGAACAACAAGAAAATCAAGAAATAGCAAAAACCATAACAATTAATATATTGGATTTCGAATATTTTGATACACAAAAATTTCATAAGATAATAAAAATAAAAGATAAACCAGATGAAGGAGGAGTGGAAGAAACTATTGAATTACATGTTATTGAATTACCTAAATGGACATGTAGTCTAACAAAACCAATTACGAAAGAAGAAGCTTGGGTAGCTTATTTAGCAGGAATAGAATCAGAAAGTATATTGAAATTTGAAAAGATTAAAAAATTGAATGACCTGCTAAAACAATATTGGGAACAAGAAAAAATAGAATAAAACTACAAAAAAGTATTCATTTAGTTCCAAATTTTAATGATAATAGTTATTTTGACAATAGAAAAGAACATGCTAATGATAGTATTAACATGTTCTTTTTTGATAAAAATATATTAATTAATGAGCATCTGTTAAAGTTTGTTTCAAAGTTACTTTAATAACCGTTCCTTCTGGTACTAATTCATCCTTAGAATATTCTTGTGCAATAACAACACCACTTCCTTCTGCACTAATATTTAAGTTTTTAGCTCTTAAGGTATTGGTTGCTGCTGAAAGAGACATACCTTTTAAATCAGGAACAGCAACAGAATTTTCTACATTATTATCTTCTCCATATAACATGATAACAGAATTCTTAGAAAGAGAAACACCAGGTTTTGGAGTTTGATTAACCACCAAAGTAGAATTTTCATCTCCATTAGTAGAAACATGACAAGTAAATCCGGCATTTGTCAAGATTTTTTTAGCTTCTGTAATGGTTTTATTTCTAATATCAGGAACAACAATTAAATTACTATTAGCAGTATTTTGAGCAGTTTCATCAGAAGGAATTCCTAAAATAGGTAATATTTCTGATAACATTTGAGAAACAACAGGACCTGCCACTTGACCACCTTGATGACCAGCATCAGAAGTTGGTTGGTATAAAGTAAGTAAAAGAGCAACTTGTGTATCTTCGATAGGAGAGATAGCCACATAAGAAGCTACATATCCTTCTTCTTTATTTGCTTCTGTTGGTTCTGAAGTACCAGTTTTTCCACCGATAGAATACCCTTTTACAGCAGCATTTCTACCAGTTCCAATAGTTGCAACAGATTCCATCATAGATTTTACTTTTTCAGAAGTACTTTTTGAAAGCACTTGTCTAACCTTTACAGGTTCCACTTCAGTAACAGCACCAGTATCTGTATTAGTGATTTGTTTTACAATTCTTGGTTTCATCAAGATTCCATCATTTGCAATACAAGAAACAGCAGTAATCATTTGAAGAGGAGTCACTTGGAATCTCTGACCAAAAGAATAAGTGGCTAGTTCTACAGGACCAATATCTTCTAACTTGTGAAAAATACTACTTTGTTCTCCATATAAGCCAGAACCTGTTGAATCAAAAAGACCAAAAGCATCATAATATTTATATAAAGTAGGAGCTGTTATTCTAGCAGCAAGTTGCATAAAAGAAGGATTACAAGAATCACATAAAGCTTCCCTTAAGCTTTCATCATAATGAGGCTCCGCTCTCCAACATGCTATTCTAATAGGAGAACCACCAGGATTATCAAAAAGTTCATAACCTTTGCAATAAAAATCTCCAGCTTTATCTGTAGTCGTAATATTTTCCTCTAATGCAACACTTGCAGTAATCAATTTAAAAACAGAACCAGGTTCATAAGTTTCTGCAACAGATTTGTTAGACCACATCTTATACAATGCTTCAGATTTTTCTTCTGTAGTAAGAGAATCATAAGTTTGTGCAAGAGTAGAATTAGGAGTATAAGGTGAATTTAAATCATAATTAGGATAAGAAGCCATTGCCAAAATATCACCATTTTGTGGATTCATGACAATAACATTTCCTCCTCTTTTACACTCATTATCTTCTACAGCCTGTTTTAAATATTTTTCCACAACAGTTTGCACATTAAAATTTATTGTTAAAGTTAAATCACTACCATTTTCAGCAGAAATGTAGGTTTCTTCTGTATTAGGAATTTCTTGTTGGCTACCGTCTTTGGAACTAACAATTTTACCAGGTGTACCAGTCAAAATATTTTCCCAAGTAGATTCAATACCACTAAGACCTTGATTATCATTACCACAAAAACCAATTACATTAGAAGCAACTGTGCCATAAGGATAATATCGCTTCGTGTCTTCATCGATATTAATACCAACTGAAATTTCGTTTTCTTCCATCCAAGCTTTCAATTCGTCCACTTTTTCTTGTTCTACTTTTTTAACAATAGTTTCCACTTGAGAATTACTAGAAACTTTTGCTAGGACTTCTTCATAATCTAATTCAAAAATTTCAGATAATCCTTGTGCAACCTTCTCTTTCAAAGCTTTTGCTTTTCCTTCATCTTTATCTGTAATTTTTGTAGGATTGATAGTAATAGTATCCACTTGAGCACTGATTGCTAATGCCATACCTGTAGAATCATAAATATTTCCACGTTTAGGGCTAATAATTTGATTAATAGATTGTTGTTGATATGCTAATTCTTTTAGATAAGCACCATCTACAAATTGAATATAACCAATTCTAACAAGCAAAAGAATGAATATAAGAAGGGTAACAATAACGGTGACTTTCAATTTTTTTGTGCAGATTAAATTTTTGGAAGAAAAATTGGTCTTTAATTTTATGACTTTTTCATTCTCCGTATTTTGAATTATTTTTTTGTTTTTAGGATGTGTTTTATTTGTTTTCTTTTTATCCATATAAAACGCCTCTTTTGTTCAAATTTGTAACCATATTTTATCTTAATAAAAAAGGGTTTGTCAAGTGCTTAAGTTTGAATCTTTTGTGAAAAAGTAACTAGTTAATAAGTAAAAAATAAATATCCAAAAGTACTGATATATTAATACTTTTGAGTAATAATAAATGAAAACCCATTAACTAGTAACTGTGAAAAAACAAGGAAGTTTGCAGTTTAAGAAAGAATATGGTATAATTTCCCAAAAAGAAATATCAAAAAAACAATATCAGGAGGAAAAATGCAAAGTTTATTACAAGAAACCCAATTTTTAATGAATAAATATCATATCAAAGCAAATAAAGCATTAGGGCAAAACTTTCTAATTAATGAAGAAATAGTAGAACAAATCATAGAAAGTGCAGAAATAACCCAAGAAGATTTAGTAATAGAAATTGGACCAGGATTAGGAACTCTAACAAAAGAACTATTACAAAAAGCAGGAAAAGTAATTTGTATAGAACTAGATAAAAAAATGATAAAAATACTAAACGAAAGATTTTTTCTATATCGAAACTTTGAAATCTTAAATCAAGATGTTTTAAAAGTAGACTTAAAAGAATTAATAAAAAAAGAAAAACAAGAAGGAAAAATAAAACAGGTAAAAATAGTAGCTAACTTACCATATTATATTACAACACCAATTATGATGAAACTATTAGAAGAACAACTAGAAATAGAAAGTATTACTGTTATGATACAAAAAGAAGTAGCAGATAGACTAATTGCAACTCCAGGAGAAAAAGAAACAGGAGCTATTACTTATACTGTATATTATTATGCAACAGCACAAGGAGTGATAGAAGCACAAAACAATGCATTCATCCCAGAACCAGAAGTAACGTCAAAAGTAATCACATTAAAAATAAGAAAAAATCCACCAGTAGAAGTAAAAGACAAAGAAGTCATGTTTAGAATCATAAAATGTGCTTTTATGCAAAGGAGAAAAACATTAATGAATGCATTAGTAAATGCAAAAGTATTTTTGAACAAAGAAGAGGCAATACAAATTTTAAAAGAAATAGGTTTACCAGAAAACATAAGAGCAGAAAAATTGACATTGCAAGATTTTGCTAATATTGCAAATAAAATATTTTAAGAAATATCTTTGCTTTTAGAAACTTTCATGATATAATTAAAATAGAAAAATAAGATAGGGAGGATAGAATGAATCAGATATTAGTCACCAAAAAATTATACATAACACCTGAACTAAAAAGGAAAAAGAAAATCTATAAATTTGATTTTATTTTATCCATTTTTTTAGTGATTATTTTAATTTCCCTATATATCTATGCAGAATATGACAAAAACAAAAGTGAAGAAGTATCACAAGAAATTTTAGCACAAATGGAAACACAATTAAATGACCAAGAAGATAAAACAACAGCAAAAAGCAATATACTAGTAGCTATATTAAATGCAGAAGAAGATGACCAAACACCTGCAGCACCTGTGCAAACACAGCAAACACAAGAAAATATAAATACGAATAATAATAAACAAACACAACCAAAACAAGTTTCACCAGGAGGATATGCATATACAACAGATGCTAAAATAGAAATACCTAAAATCGGAATAACATATTCTGTCATATTAGGAGAAAAAGGAGATATTCCAGAAATAGAAGATTTATTAAAAATATCACCTGTAAAATTCCATGGAGGAAATCCAAATGAAGTGGGAAACTACTGTATTGTAGGACATAACTATAGAAATAAAAGATTTTTCAGTAAAGTACCTACATTAGAAAATGGAGACATTATAAAAATAACAGATATGTCAAATAGAACCATTGATTATGAAGTTTATGATAAATATGAAGTTGTTCCAGAAGATACAAGCTGTACAAGTCAATTAACAAACGGAAAAAAAGAAATCACATTAATAACTTGTACAGATGATAGCAAATTAAGAGTTATTGTAAAAGCAAGAGAAGTAAAATAAGAAATAAAAATAGATAAAAATTAGTCCCAAGGATGATACATCATCTTTGGGACTTTTGTATTCTTAAAGCTAACACTTGTAATTTTAAAAGATTCAGTATATAATAAGACACAAATGAAAAATAGGAGATGATAACATGCAAGTAAGTAAAGAAGAAATTTTACACATAGCGAACTTAGCTAACTTAAATTTAGAAGAGAATGAAATAGAAAATTATCTATTCAATTTACAAGAAATTTTAAATTTTGCAAATATCGTTAATAATGCACCAGTAGAAGGAGTAGATGTTACAATAGGAGCAAATAGAACAAAAAATGTATTTAGAAAAGATGAAATCAAAATATTTGAAGATAATGAAAGTTTATTGCAAAATGCAATTTCAAAAGAACAAAATATGTTTAAAATACCAAAAGTAATAAACTAAAATTAGTCATGGCGATGGGGGGACTGTCCCACTTTAGCCAAAAATGGTTATTTTAGGGACATAGGAAAAATAAGAGAGGAGATTGAAAAATGAATATAACTGAGCTTACCGTACATGAATTGCAAGACAAATTGAAAAATAAAGAATTAACAATAACACAAATAACAAAAGCTTATGCAGATAGGATAGAAGAAAAAGAAAAAGATGTACAAGCTTTCGTAACTATTTTAGCAGAAGACGCCATAAAACAAGCAGAAGAAATACAAAACAAAATAGAAAAAGACGAGATAAAAGGTGAATTCGCAGGAATTCCAATTGGAATTAAAGATAATATATGCACAAAAGGAGTTAAGACAACATGTAGTTCTAAGATGTTAGAGAACTTTGTTTCTCCTTATGATGCTACTGTAATGGAAAAATTGAAAAAAGAAAATATCATTAATTTAGGAAAATTAAATATGGATGAATTTGCAATGGGAGGTTCCACAGAATATTCCTATTTCAAAAAAACAAAAAATCCATGGAATCTAAATAAAGTACCAGGTGGTTCTTCAGGGGGAAGTGCAGCAGCTGTAGCGGCAAATCTAGTGCCATGGGCTTTAGGTTCTGACACAGGTGGATCTATTAGACAACCTGCTAGCTTTTGTGGAGTAGTAGGATTAAAGCCAACTTATGGATTAGTTTCTAGATATGGACTAGTAGCTTTTGCTTCATCCCTTGACCAAATAGGACCTATTACAAAAGATGTGCAAGATTGTGCAATGTTGTTAAATCTTATTGCAGGACATGACGAAAAAGACACAACATCAGAAAATAAAGAAAAGATAGATTATACAAAATGTTTAAAAAATGATGTAAAAGGACTAAAAATTGGAGTACCAAAAGAATTCTTTGGAGAAGGTATTAATGAAGAAGTAAAAGATTCTCTAGAAAAAGCAATTGAAAAATATAAAGAACTAGGAGCAGAAGTAGAAGAATTTTCATTAGATATTGCACAATATGCATTAGCAACTTATTATATTATTGCTTGTGCAGAAGCAAGCTCTAATTTAGGAAGATTTGATGGAATTCGATATACCTATCGTACACCAGAATATAAAAACTTAAAGGAATTATATAAAAAATCAAGAAGTGAAGGATTTGGACCAGAAGTTAAGAGAAGAATTATTTTAGGAACTTATGTATTATCATCAGGATATTATGATGCTTATTATAAAAAAGCACAACAAGTTCGTACCTTAGTAATGAAAGAATTTAATAAAGGGTTTGAAAAATATGATGTAATATTAACACCAACAGCACCAACAGTAAGTTTTGACATTGGTTCAAAATCAAATAACCCATTAGAAATGTATTTAGCAGATATTTGTACAGTATCTGTAAATATAGCAGGGCTTCCAGGAATTTCTATCCCATGCGGAGTAGATAAGCAAGGAATGCCAATAGGAATGCAATTAATAGGAAATAAATTCTGTGAAGAAACCATATTAAATGCAGCATACACCTATGAACAAGCTACCGAGTTTAGAAAAAAATATCAACCACAATTTAAAAAATAAAATGATGAAAATAAAAATCATCATGGAAAGGAAAGAAAATGGCAAAAGAAGATTTTGAAGTAATAATAGGATTAGAAGTTCATGCAGAACTTTCTACAAAAACAAAAATATTTTGTTCTTGTCCAACAGAATTTGGGGCAGCACCTAATACACATACATGCCCTATTTGTATGGCAATGCCAGGAACATTACCAGTATTAAATGAAAAAGTAGTAGAATATGCAGTAAAAGCTGGACTAGCAACTAATTGTGAAATTGCAAGAGATAGTAAAAATGATAGAAAAAACTATTTTTATCCAGACCTTCCAAAGGCATATCAAATTTCTCAATATGATAAACCTCTTTGTGAGCATGGATATATAGAAATCGATGACAAGGATGGAAATAAAAAGAAAATAGGATTAACCAGAATACATATTGAAGAAGACGCTGGAAAATTAAATCATGATGAATTAGGAGGAGGAAGTCTAGTAGATTTAAATAGAGCAGGAGTTCCTCTAATTGAAATTGTATCAGAACCAGATTTACGCAGTAGTGAAGAAGTAGAAAAATATTTAAGAAAATTAAAATCTATCTTGGAATATATTGAAGTATCAGATTGCAAAATGCAAGAAGGCTCATTTCGTGCAGATGTCAATGTATCTGTTAGAAAAAAAGGAGATAATAAATTAGGTACTCGTACAGAAATGAAAAATATGAACTCTTTTAGAAGTATCACAAGAGCCATCGAATATGAAGTAGAAAGACAAATAGATGTGATTGAAGAAGGAGGAAAAATTGAGCAAGAAACTTTACGATGGGATGATGTTTCTGGAAAGACATTTTCTATGAGAGATAAAGAAGATGCACAAGATTATCGATACTTCCCTGACCCTGATTTAGTAGCAATTAAACTTTCAGAAGAATATATAGAAAATATAAAAAATACTTTACCAGAATTACCAGAAAGTAGGAAACAAAGATATTTAGAACAATATAAACTTTCCGAGAAAGATGCTAAATTAATTACATCTTCTAAATATTTATCAGACTTATTTGAACAAACAATTGAAGTATGTCATAATCCAAAAGCGGTAAATAACTGGATTATCTCAGATATTTCTAGAATTTTAAATGAAACAGAAATGGAACCAATAGAAATTCCATTTGACAGCAAACAATTAGGAGAATTAATCATTTTAATTGACAAAGGAACTATCAGTTCAAGTATTGGAAAAAAAGTATTAGTAGAATTATTTGAAAATCCTAGAAGCCCAGAACAAATTATTAAAGAAAAAGGATGGATTCAAATTTCAGATGAAGGAGCTATAAAAGAAATAGTATTAAAAATCTTAGAAGCAAATCCACAATCTGTTGCAGATTACAAAGGTGGAAAAGATAGAGCATTAGGATTTCTAGTAGGACAAGCAATGAAAGAAACAAAAGGAAAAGCAAATCCACAAATGTTAAATAAAATGTTTTTAGAAGAATTAAATAAATAGAATAAGAAACAATAGGCTAAAATTCACAGTTAATGTGTGAATCATTCAGAAAAGCTTGATATATAGCTATTTTTAATCAAAACATAATTAGGGTGTAACAATCCGGGTCTTGATTTTCAAATATCTATATATCAAGCTTTTCCAATATCATATAAAAAACTATGAATGGCAACAACAGTATATGAAATCTAAGGTTCTTTTTTATCTGATTGTTTTGTATCATCATCATTTTCATCATCATCAGAATTATCTTTTTTTTCAGACTTTACATGAGGAATGACAATGTTTTTAGGTTTTTGGCTACTACCTTTAGGTTTTGCCGCAGTTAAATGGTCATAAACAGGTGAGATATCCAAATTAGAACCATCACCAGAAATGACTTCTAATTCTTTTTTATCACTCATAAGCTACCTCCATTTTTTATTTTGTTTTATCTTACCACAATCTAACGAAATGTGCAACAATAGAACAAAATATTGACAGAATACAAATTTTCTGGCATAATAAAGCTATTCTGATAAAGAAATGAATCCTAATAAAGGAGGAAAATGTTAGACATAAAAACTAACACAAAAAGAAAAAATGGAAATTGATAAAATAAAAGCAACCATAGAAGCCATTCTTTTTGCTACAGGCAGACCAGTGACTAAAAACGAGCTTATTTTAACTTTAGAAATAACAGAGCAACAATTAGAACAAATAATAGAAAGTATGCAAGATGAATATAAAGAAGCAAAAAGAGGAATAGAATTAATAAAAATAGATAATAGCTACCAATTATGTTCCAAAAAAGAATATTATGAAGCAATATATCCTATCATAGATAAAAGAAGTAAACCTAATTTATCCAATGCAGCACTAGAAACATTAGCCATTATTGCATATAATCCTAAAATATCTAGAGCAGAAATAGAAGCAATAAGAGGAGTTTCAGCAGATGCCTGTGTTTATAAATTATTAGAGTATGGCTTAGTAGAAGAAGCAGGAAAATTAGATTTACCAGGAAAACCAATGGGATATCAAACAACCAATGATTTTTTACGTATGTTTGGTTATACATCTTTAAAGGACTTGCCAGAACTACCAAGATATAAATTAGATGAAAACAAACAAATTGTCATAGATGAATTAGAGGCTCCATCACCCGAAAGGGATGAAGAACAAGTAGAAAATCAAAATAATTAGGAAAGAAGGAAAAAAGATGAAATTATCACAAACCGGAATGGGTACTACCAAATTAAGTAATATAGATGAAATGTATCCAGGACAAAGTATATTATTACAAACAGGACAATTAGTTCAATATGGAGCAGGAATTTTTGCCTATGGCACGATTCCCTTAATTGTAAAAAGAAATATCGAAAAAATAATAGTGGAAACTCTAAATAAATATGGATGTATAGAAGTATCACTACCAATTTTACAACCAGATATCATATGGAAAAATTCTGGAAGATATGACCACTATGTAAATGATGGAACAATGTTAATAACAGAATCTAATAAAGGAAATTTCTGTTTAGCACCAACAGCAGAAGAAGCCATGCTAGAATATGCTAGAGAAAAATTAAAATCTTATAAAAACTTACCTGCAACCTATTATCAAATTGGAGAAAAATTCAGAAACGAAATAAGAACAAGAGGATATTTGCTAAGAGGAAAAGCATTTACCATGTTAGACGCATACAGTTTTGACAAAAATGAAAAAGAAATGGCAATTGCTTATGAAAATGTGAGAGATGCATTTTTAGAAATATTTGAAAAGATAGGATTAAAAGTAATCCCAATTGTTGCAGATAATGGTGCAATGGGAGGAAAAAAATCAGAGGAATTTATGCTAATATCAGAACAAGGAGAAGATAAAATTCTTTATGATGAACAAACCAAAATGGGATTAAACACAGAAATATTAGAAAGAGAAGACTATCAAGAATATTTAAAACAAGAATATGGAATAGAAGATATCTCTAACTTTAAAGAAATTAGAACTATGGAATTAGGACATATCTTCCAATTAGGAACGAGATATTCTGAAATGATGAATGGGAAATATATCAATCAAGAAGGAAAAGAATCTCCTTATTATATGGGATGTTATGGAATTGGTGTTAGTAGAACATTAGCTGCTGTTTATGAACAAGCATTGATAAAAGATGAAAAATGGGGTCCATGTGGTTTCGCATTACCAAAATCAATAGCACCATATATGGTTCAAATTGTTCCTAAAATGGAAAATGAAGAAAAAGTAAATCTAGCAAAAAAACTATATGAAACTTTACAAAAAGAAAATATCAATGCTATTTTAGATGATAGAGAATTTGTAACAATGGGTGCTAAAATGAAAGACTGCAAAATTTTAGGAACTCCATATCTACTAGTCATTGGAGATAAACAAGAAGGAGATAAATTTGAATTAGAAAATATTGCTACGGGAGAAAGAAAATTAGTAACTCAAAATGAGTTAATTGAAATTTTAAAATAAGCAAATAGGACATAGAAATAAATCTATGTCTTTTCTTTTATGCTATAAATAATTGTAATAAACATACAGACATGATACAATAAGCATAAAATAAGAAGAAGGAGAAAATAATGAAAGAAATTCAAAAAATTGCAATAATAGGAGGACCAGGAACAGGAAAAAGTACTTTAGCTAAAAATTTAGGGAAAGAAATGAAATTACCAGTTTATCATATAGATGGAATTCATCACTTGAAAAATTGGGAAATAAGACCAACACAAGAAAGAGACGCTATTATTTCAGAAAAAGTAAAAGAACCTAAATGGATTATAGATGGAACTTATAAAGCTACTTTAGAAGAAAGAGTGATAAATGCAGATTTAGTAATATTTCTGGATTACTCAACTATTGCAAAATTAAAAGGAATTCTTTCAAGATATTTTAAAAATAAAGGACAAGAAAAGCCAGAGATTCCGGGTTGTAAAGAAAAAATGGATTGGGAATTTATCCAATTAACAATGAAATGGAACAAAATAAAAAGAAAAATAGTAAAAGATATTTTGGATAGATATAAAGATAAAAAAATATTAATTTTTAAGAATAGAAGAAGTTTAAATAAGTGGTATGAGAATAAATTTAAAAAGGGAATAGAATTATAAAATAATAAAAGGTCAATTCATATAATCTATGAAGATAAAAAAGTAAAAAAGGAGATAAGAAAGTGATGGACAAAGATTTTGAAAAACTAGTAAAAGAGGCTAAAAAATTAGCACTAAAAAGAAAATTAAGTGAATATGCATCTTGTGGGCACGTGGGTTGTGCTTTACTTACTAAAAGTGGAAATATTTATACAGGAATTTGCATAGATGCAAATTGTGCATTAGGAAATTGTGCAGAATATGCAGCAATAGTAGAAATGTTAAAAAATAATGAGAGTGAAATTGACAAAATAGTAGCTTATTCAGCTAAAGGACAAATTTATGC
The DNA here is from genome assembly GCA_944386715.1 of uncultured Clostridia bacterium. GTDB lineage: Bacteria > Bacillota > Clostridia > TANB77 > CAG-508 > CAG-269. Next base: position 29,056 of record CALXCD010000015.1, on the reverse strand, counting down.
TCCATGTGGTAGATGTAGAGAATTAATTCGTATGGTTAATGATAAAAATTTAGATACTAAAGTTATGGTAGCTGAAAATAAAATTTATAAATTAAAAGATTTATTGCCAGAAATATATATAACCAAAATAGAATCAATATGTAAGAAAGACATAGATATTCAAAAAAATAAAACATAACAAGAACATATATGCATAAAATCAAATATTGGAGATACGTAAGATTATAAATAGGTATTCACCGATATTATTTCTGACAGAATAAGAGAAAAATACAGACAAAAAAACAAGAACAAATTTTCGAAAACATATTGAAAAAGTGTTAGAATTATGATATAAATAGAAGAAATAAAAGAAATTTTAAGTTATTCGGAAATTCCTAACAACTTAAGGAAAAGAGGTAGCAATGGAGCAAAATAACGAATTAAAATTATTTGAAGATAAAAAAATTAGAGCTAAATGGAATGATGAACAAGAAAAATGGTATTTTTCTGTTGTAGATGTAATAGCAGTATTAACAGATAATGATTATCAAAAATCAAGAAACTATTGGAAATGGCTTAAAAATAAGCTAAATGAAGAAGGTAGCGAACTGGTTAGTAATACTAACCAGTTGAAAATGAGAGCATATGATGGAAAATTAAGAGATACTGATGTAATGACTACAGAGCAAGTTTTACGTTTAATCCAATCAATACCATCTAAAAGAGCAGAGCCGTTTAAATTATGGTTAGCACAAGTAGGAAAAGAAAGAATAGATGAAGCATATGATCCAGAAATAGCAATAAATAGAGCGTTAGATATATATAGAAAAAAAGGATATTCAGAAGAATGGATAAATCAAAGATTAAAAACTATTGATATAAGAAAAGAATTTACAGATGAACTTAAAGGAAAAGGAATAAGTGAAGGCAAAGACTTTGCAATACTAACAAATATTTTAACACAAGTATGGAGTGGGTATTCTGTAAAAGAATATAAAAATTTAAAAGGATTAAAAAAAGAAAATTTACGCGACAATATGACAAATATGGAATTAGTTTTAAATATGCTTGCAGAAACCTCTTCTACTGAAATATCAAAAAGTAAAAATCGTAAAGGATTTAAAGAGGCAGAAGATTCAGTAAAAAAAGGAGGAAATATTGCAAAAATTGCAAAAGAGCAACTAGAGAAGGAAACAGGTAAGAAAGTTATATCTGATAAAAATGCTAAAGAAATAAGAAAGTTAAATTCTGGTGAAGAGTAGTTTTGGAAATTTACAAAAATTTCTTGTGAGTTCAAGTTGTTATGTTCTTATTAAATATTGCTTAATATAAAAAGAACTTGCAATTAATTCTCACAAGTTGAACTAATAAGAAATACTTATTACTTTAAAAAAGTTCTAAAATTTCAAGAAATGACTTGAAATTTTAGAACTTTTAAAACATAAATCACCTTTTATGTAAAGAAAACATAAAATATAACAAAAACATAAAAGGAGGAGAAAAAATGTCAACCTACATAATACAAGGAGGGAAAAAGCTAGAAGGAGAAGTAAGCATTTCAGGTTCCAAAAATGCGGCATTACCCATTATTGCAGCAAGCATATTAAATGCAGGAAAAACAACACTATATAACTTACCAGACATCCATGACACACAAATGATGTTTGAAATATTAAAAAGTATCTGTGATTTTTGCAGGAAGTTTATTAGGAAAACACCATCAATGCACCTTCTGTTATCCAGGGGATTGCGATATTTGATTGATACATCGGACAAGCATAGGATAAATGAATGGATTAGGGAATTTGACAAAAATAAAGAAATTAGTTAAACTCTAAACTGTTGGAGGAACAAAATGAATAAAATTGATAGAAAAATAGTATTAACACCAGAAGAGTGCTCATTTGTGCAAATTTACTATGATTGTAAAACTATAAAGAGTTTATTTTATGCTACTAAAGAAAATTATATTGCAGGAATAGCACTAATACCATATATGTCATTATTTTGTTGGGAAGCGTTGGACTTCTTTAAAAAGATAGGCATTGACTTTAATGTTAAAGAAAATGATACATTTACATTAACAGATGTTAGATTAAAATTAAAAATATTTGAGAATAAATATTCAAAAGCAAAGAATATGATATTAAATTGCGATTACTTACAAGATTATATATTTAAGAATAAACTGAAATTTGACTTTATGAAAGATTGGAATATACATTATAATTTAGGGATTATGTTTAATGATAAAAAAGAGATCGTTGGAAACTCACAATATGGATATTATATTTTTCAAGACAATGGATTGTTAAAAAGAAAGATAGAATATATAAAAAGTCTAATTGATACTAGTAATATAATATATGAGTATGCTCCAGAAGATTATTTGGGATATGGAAAGTATATTGGAGAAATCATAGGAAGTTTTTTGAATTACTTCGAAGAGTTAAATGTTTCAAATATAAATATTCAAACAAATAATATAAATACAGATATGTTTTATAAGGATTTTAATTCTAATAAATTATATAAAAGTGAAGATGATAAAATAATGTCTCTGTATTTATTGCATATATTGACATTTATAAATTCTACTATAAGATTACTAGGAGAATGTGAAAAAGATGATACTGGATGGTGGTTAAGAATATACTATATTGCTTATTATTATGCAATAGAAAGATTAGAAGATATAAAAAATCATATAGAAAACAATGAAATTGACAATTTAAATTTCAAAAAATTATTAACACGAATAAATTTAAATAAGAACTTCATGAATACTGAGTTTAGAAATTGTATGATGCATTATGGATTAATAAACAAAGAGAATAAATTTTTAATAGAAGAACAAAAATTTAATATAAATATTCCAATGATGGGATTAGTTGAAAGTTGTTTTAATAATATTAATTATTTTGAATTAAAGAAAAATATTAAAGAAGAATTAGAAAATATATCACAGATAATAGATAATATTTTAAATATAAATAAATCTAATTAAAAAAAATTCTAACGAAAAAATTATATATGATTAGGTAATTACGATAAGCTTTAAGAGTAAATCTTAAGGCTTATTTTTTTATACTTAATCAAAATTAATGTTAATTAAACTATGCGAAAGGAGGATATGAAAATGCAAAAATTAAAAGGTCTATGGATACCAGTAGAAGTTTTATTAAATAAAGATTTATCAGATAAAGAAAAGATAATACTATCTATGATTTTGTATTTAAGTGAAGAAACTAAAAGTTGTTTTGCAAGTAATAAATATATAGCAAGTATTGTAAATGTAACAGCAAATAGAGTATCTAAAATTATAAGTTCTCTGAAAGATAAAGAGTATATAAAAGTAAAATTAAAATATAAAACAGACAGTAAAGAAATAGAACAAAGACAAATTACAACTATTGTTCAAAAGATTAATAGGTATAATTCAAAAAGCCAAGAGGGTATTGAAACAAATAACTATTTAAATAGTCAAAAACAACAATACCCTATATATAATAAAGACAAAGATATAAGAAAATCTTATAATAAAATAAAAAAGGAAGATTTTCTTTTTACTGATGTCGAACACAAGGAGCAAGGTCGCGTAATAATAAATAATATAAAAAATAATTATAATAAATGGGACATGTGTAAAAAGAAAAATACTTCATATGGAAGCGACAGAAATTACGATGACTTCAATTGGAGTAGCTTATATGCAAATTTAAAAGAGGTTAAATCTACTTAAAATAGAACTAGCCTCTTTTAAATTTCTCTAAAAAACTATTTATAGTTTTTTAGTAATCAAAAATAAAAAATGTAATTTTTATTTTTGATTGAAGGGGGTGTGGGGCAATAGCTCTGCCATACAGACAAACTTGTTTGTCTAATATGTTAGACATTTAAAGAATATCTTAAGCAAGAAGGAGGTGCAAAGAAGATATGAGTTATGCAATTATAAGAAATGAAAAGTTGACTAGAACAGAAGCAAAAGGAAGTTATGTCCATAATGAAAGAAGAACAAGAGGTCATACAAATAAAGATATTGATTCGGAAAAAACACATTTGAATTATTACTTAAAGAAAAAAGAATTGAGTTATATAAAAGAATTTGATAGATTAAAAAAAGAAAATGATTTACAAGGACATATAAGAAGTAACAGTATAATAATGTGCGAAATGTTATTTACATCAGATAAAGAATTTTTTGATGAAATTGGAGAAAAAGAAACCAAAAGATATTTTGAAGAAAGTTATAATTTTATATGTAGTTACAAAAATCTTGGAGAAAAAAATATAATATCAGCAGTAGTACATTTAGATGAAGGAACACCACATATGCACTTGATATATATTCCAGTAATTCATACAAAAGATAAAGAAGGAAAAGAAATAGATAAAATATGTTGTAGGGATTTTTGGAAAGGTAGAGATAGTTACAGGCAATTACAAAATGCTTTTTTTGAATACATTACTTCAAAAGGATTTGAACTAGAAAGAGGATTACCAGTTGAAGAAACAGGAGTTAAACACGAAAAAATAGAAAATTTAAAGAAGGTAACTAATTTTGAAAATACTAAAAAAGTATTAGATAATATAAAACTTGAATTACCTGAAACACCTAATATAAATGATATTAAACTTATAAAATTAAATAGAGAAAAAGTAGAAGATGAAATAATTAAACCAAAAGATAAATTAATTAATGAGTTATACCAAGAAAATAGGATTCTGCACAAAGAATTATCAAAACAAGTGAAATTAGTAGATAAAGCAATAAAATATGAAAAAGAAAGAAAAGAAATAATGTATGACAATAAAGAATTGCACAATGAAGTAGATAAAATCAAATCAGAATATAAGCAAAAAGCATTTGATTTAGAATGAAAATATAAAAGTAAAATTAAAAGTTTAGAAAAAGAAAACAGTCATTTAAATAAAGCAATAAATAAGTTTTATGGAGTGATAGAAAAATTTATAAAATGGATTTGTAAAAAATTTGATATAGGAGCAGAAGATAATCTGATTAGAGATTTTGAAAAAGTGTTTAGATGCTGAAAAACAGATAAAACATGAAGAAAGAGAGAAGGAAGAGGATTTAGAGAGATGAGAAATTAACTGTAACCAAAAAAATGAAGATTAGTATCAGGGTAATTTTATAAAATATTACGTAATTGTAATATTGGAATATAAATGAGATATTTAATATGTATTTTGGAATAATAGAAGATGAAAGAGATGCATACACAACAAAACATAAGTTAATAGATATATTGAAATTAGTTATGATATCAGTATTATGTGGAATGGATGAACTAGATTAATATATTGTAAAAAAAAATTTTTTATGATAAGATAATTATGAATTATTGTAGTAAGTAGGACATTTTTAAACAAAATTTAAAGATAGATGGCTAAAACAAAATGGTATAAAGATAAATTTCATATTAAAAAATGCAAGAACAAAAATTCATTAATGAATATTTGTGAAAGATTTTACATTACAAATAATATGTGGGAGAAATAATAATGAATAAGGAAGAAATATATCAAGGATTGCGAGATGTTGGATATACAGAAAAACAAATAGAAAAATTATTAGCAAGTGAATTAACAGAAGAACAATATGAGCAATTAATAGAAGCAAAAGCCGAAAAAGTTAATATTGATAAAAAAAGTGGTAATTTAAAATTTATAAAAGTAAATCATGGTAAAAGAGCTGAAAAGTTTGGAAGATTGTCAGATGGAGATACTACCAAATATATGAATATTGCTTTAAAATATTTTAATAATAGATGTGCTTTGTCTGGAGAAGAGTTTAAATCTTTTAAAGAAGGTAATGTGAAAAATTCAAAAGCAAAAAGTAATTTATCAGCAGAGCATGTTGTAGCTTTGTGTCAAGGAGGAAATGATGTTTACCCAAATCTTGTGCCAACAGTATTACAATACAATATAAGTAAAAATGGATATTATTTATTAGATTGGTGGAATAAGCAAAAAAATTCAGATGAAACTCAAACATTATATAGCCCATATAGGCTATTAAAACTTGTAAATTATATGATGAAAAGTCTTGATGCAAGAAAACAAGATTTAAGCTTAAAACAATATGAGAAATTAATACTTACACCAAATGAAATAGATGAATTTTTAGATGAAATAGAACAGCAAGACAAGCAAGAAACAGATAATAGTAAAAGAAAATTAATCTCAGATGTTATAACAACAGTAAAGATTGATGAAGAAGATGAAAAGAAAATTTTACAAACAATTCCAGAAATGGAAGGAAATATACCAAAACAAAGTGAACAGCAAAGAGAAAAAGACGATGATACAATGATGGATATATTTTTATATGATTCTATTAAAATGTTGAAAGAAGACGAGGAATTAATTGGGCATGAAGAATTTGAACAATTAATGAATTGTTTAGATGAAAGTTATGAAAAAGCAAGAGGAGTAATTCCATTTGAAATAGAAGTAAGAAATAAGATATTAAATAAATTAGAAGAATTAGGAATAGAAGAAAATAAATATACAGTAGCAAATGAGTTGTTACAAAATACAGAAATATTTAAAATTACAAGAGATAAGAAAGAGGGAATTGAAGAATATCTTTTACAGTATTTTGAAGAAAAAGAAAAACAATTAGCAACAGAATTGGAACTAACAGATGAACAAATACAAATTGCAATAGTAAATATACCAGGAATTTTGTATGATAAAAGCGTTGCAGAAGATATTAAATTATATAAAAAATATGTAAAAGGAGAAGTTAATATTGAAATAATAGATAGAGTATATTTAAAAAATATCTTAAAAATAAAACACTGGATGGAAAATAATAATACAACAAAACCACCAAGGGGACAAAATAAAAATAAAACTGTGCCAGAAGAAGAGGCGAAATTGGGACAAGCATTATCAGAAATAAGAAGAAGATTAATAAAACCATATGCAGAATTAAAAACGGAAGAGGAAAAAGAAGAATATAAAGGGAAGCATCCAGAATTAGAAGAAGTAATGGCAATAATAGAAGAAATAGACAGAAACAATATACCAACAAATTTGCAAAATATCTTAAAAATAAAACAATGGATGAAAGATAATAATATGACGACACCACCAAGAGCACAAAATGAAAATGTGCCAGAAGAAGAGGGAAAATTGGGAAGAGCTTTATCAGACATAAGAAGACTATTAATAAAACCATATACAGAATTAAAAACAGAAGAGGAAAAAGAAGAATATAAAAGAAATCATCCAGAATTAGAAGAGATAATGGCAATAATAGAAGAAATAGACAAAAACAATATACCAACAAATTTGCAAAATATCTTAAAAATAAAAGAATGGATGGAAGATAATAATATGACGACACCACCAAGAGCACAAAATGAAAATGTGCCAGAAGAAGAGGGGAAACTTGGAAATGCATTATCAAATATAAGATTCAATTTGATAAAACCATATACAGAATTAAAAACGGAAGAGGAAAAAGAAGAATATAAAGGGAAACATCCAGAATTAGAAGAAGTAATGGCAATAATAGAAGAAATAGACAGAAACAATATACCAACAAATTTGCAAAATGTATTAAAAATAAAACAATGGATGAAAAATAATAATACGACAATATCACCAAGAACACAAAATAAAAATAAAACTGTGCCAGAAGAAGAGGCAAAATTGGGACAAACATTATCATATATAAGAAACCAATTAATAAAACCATATACAGAATTGAAAACAGAAGAGGAAAAAGAAGAATATAAAAGAAAATATACAGAATTAGAAGAGGTAATGGCAATAATAGAGGAAATAGATATAAACAATATACCAACAAATTTGCGAAATGTTTTAAATATAAAACAATGGATGGAAAAAAATAATACAACGATACCACCAAGACAACAAAATAGAAAGAAGACTGTGCCAAATGAAGAGGCAAAACTAGGACAAGCATTATCAAATATAAGAATTGAATTAATAAAACCATATACAGAATTAAAAACAGAAGAGGAAAAAGAAGAATATAAAAGTAAACATCCAGAATTAGAAGAAGTAATGACAATAATAGAAGAAATAGATAGAAACAATATATCAATATATTTGAAAAATGCATTAAATATAAAAGATTGGATGGAAAATAATAATACAACGATACCACCAAGACAGCAAAATGAAAAGAAAAATGTGCCAGAGAAAGAGGCAAAACTAGGACAAGCATTATCAGAAATAAGAAGAAGATTAATAACACCATATACAGAATTAGAAACAAAAGAGGAAAAAGAAAAGTATAAAAGTAAACATCCAGAATTAGAAGAAGTAATGGCAATAATAGAAGAAATAGATAGAAACAATATACCAATATATTTGCAAAATGTATTAGAGATAAAACAATGGATGGAAAATAATAATACGACAATACCACCAAGAGCACAAAATAAAAAGAAAACTGTGCCAGAAGAAGAAGCAAAATTTGGTGGTAATTTAGCAAGAATAAGGAGTAAATTAATAAAACCATATTTAGAATCACAATCAGAAGAAAAAAAAGAAGAATATAAAAGAAAACATCCAGAATTAGAAGAAGTAATGGCAATAGTAAATAAGATTGATAAAAATAAAATAACAAGAAAAGATGTAAAATCAGTTGTAGTTGAGCAAAAACGAGCAGGAAAAATTGAAGAAAATCGAGAAATTGATAAAATATATGCTGAAGATTTTAAACATGCTGAATATTCAATAGAAAAAGAAAGTGGAGATAGATAATGAATAGATTAAATTATTATAATCCAAGCACAAGATTTGATAGAAAAGCACTAACAGAAGTTTGGGAAATTTTAAATCATTATGAAGAAGGAATTGATGAAATTCCAGAAAAATACTTATGGGTAATTGAAGATAATATGGATAAGGATTATGTTTTTGTTATTGATGATTTTGATACAGCAGTATTACGTAAAGATACAAAAAAGATAATTACATATCTTTATACTAATTTTTTATCAACACCAGAAGAAAGAGTCGTATTAAAGAAATTAGAAGAAATTCAATATAAAGAAAAATTAGAAAAAAACAAAAGCCAAGAAGTGGAAGTTAAATATCCTACATTTAATAGACCAAATATAGAAGAAAAAGTAGAAGTTGAGCAAGAACAGACTGAAGAAAATAGAAATAACTTGCCAATAGAATATAAAGAATCTGTATTAAAAAATATATTAATTAAAATTAAAGTGTTTATTAAAAATATATTTAAAAGATAGAAAGGAAACTAAATATGAGAGCAGAAGATAAAGATGTATATGAAATAATCGAAAAAAGATTAAAATTATCAGAAAAGCAAATAGATGAAATGTTTGTAAAAAACAACTTTCTAAAACAAGTTATGGCAATAGATATTATTAATTTAATTATATTTTTTGAAGGGTATGGAATAACAGAAGAAGAAATGTCTAAAATTGCAATAGAGAATCCATATTTTCTAACAGAAAATTTTGAAAGAATAAGATATATTGAAAAATTTTTAAGGATGGTAGATATAACAGACATCAGATGGATGGCTGTGAATCATCCTATATCAATGTCACAGAATCCAATAGATATAAAGAATTTTATAGAAGAAAAAAGAGCCGATGGAAAAAAAGATGATGAAATAAAAGAAATACTAATGAATGATTTTGAGAAATATTTTACTTTATAAATAAAGTTTATTAGGGGAAAATATGGAAGAAATAAGTGATAATAAATTAGAAGGATATATCCAAATTCTAGTAGATGTTGGATATATGGAAGAAGAAATATATAAATATATAGAAAAAGGTTTAACTAAAGAAATATTTGAACGATTAATTGCGGAAAAAGAAGAAAGTGTTTCAGTCAGAAATGGACAAGTTAAATTTAAATATGTTAATCATAAAGATAGAGCTGAAAAATTTGGGAGAATTTCAGATGGAGATACAACAGCATATTTAAATATTGCATTGGAATATTTTGAACATAGGTGTGCTTTGTCTGGAGAAAGGCTTGAAAATTTTGGAAGAGGAAAATTGCAAAATTCAGCAGCTAAAAGTAATCTATCTGCAGAACACATTGTGCCGTTATGTCAAGGCGGAGATGACGTTGTTCCAAATTTAGTTCCTTCTGTATTACAATATAATATTAGCAAAAATGGATATAATTTGTTAGATTGGTGGACAAAACAAAAAGATTCACAAGGAAAAACAATATATAGCTCATATAGATTATTAAAACTTGTTAATTATATGTTGAAAAGTGAACAAGCCAGAGGATTAAATATTAAAGAATTCAAAAAAGTAATACTTACACCAAATGAGATAGATAGGTTTATAAAAAAAATAGAACAAAAAGACGAAGTAGAAGAAGACAATAATAAAAGAAAAATAATATCAGACAATGTTACATCAACGACTGAAATGGATGGTAAAAGATTTTTAACAGAGATTCCAAGAATAGAGGGAGACATTCCAAAACAAAGTGAGCAAGAATTAAAAATTGAACAAGATATTCATATGATGGATATATTTTTATTAGATGCAATAAATGTTATAAAAAGTGATATAGAGATAGCTAAAGAAAAAGTTGTTAATCAAAATGGAAATGAAATAGATATAGCACGAGTATTAGATGAAATGTTTGAAAAGACAAGAGGAACTATACCGTTTGAAATAGAAGTAAGGAATCTAATATTAGACAAATTAAAAAGCTTAGAAATAAAAGAAAATTTATATACAATTGCAAATGAATTAATGCTAAATACAGATATATTAAAACATGCAAGAGAAAACAAAAAAAATTTAGAAAGTTACATAGAAAAGAGTTTTTATGAGAATATCCAAAAAATTATAGATAAAAGCAAATTAACAGAGGAGCAAATAAGAATAGCAATAAAAAATATACCTGAAGTTTTGTATAATTCTGAAATGTTAGATATATTAAATTTGTATATGAAATATATTGACACAAAAATTAATTATGAAACTGTTAATAAAACATTTCTAAAAAATATATTGAAAATAAAAGAATGGATGGAAAAAAATAATACAACTAAAACACCAAAAAGATATAATAATAGTATACAAAATTCAGAAGAGGAAACCAAATTAGCAATTCAATTAGATACAATTAGACAAACTCTAATAAAGCCATATACTGAATTAGAAAACGAAAACGAAAAGAAAGAATACAAAAAGGAACATCCAGAACTAGAAGAAGTAATGAAGATAGTAGAAGAAATAGACAAGAACAATGCTAGAGTAAAAGAAGATAGTCAGTATTATTGGCATATATTATCAATAAAAGAGTGGATGGATAAAAATAAAACAACTAGACCACCTAGAGCTCAAAATAAAGACAAAACAATTCCAGAGGAAGAGGGAGTTTTAGGAAGTCAACTTAGTGCAATAAGGCAACAACTGATAAAGCCGTATAATTTATTAAAAAGTAAGCAAGAAAAAGAAGAATATAAAAAACAACATCCAGAATTAGAAGAAATAATAACAATATTGGAAGAAATAGATAAAAACAATGTAAGGTTAAAAGAAGATAGTGCTTTATATTGGAACGCATTTAAAATAAAAGAGTGGATGGAAGAAAACAATACAACAAAGCCACCTAGAGCACAGAATAAGAATAAAACAATTCCAAAAGAAGAAGCTAGATTAGGAAATAAGCTAAGTAAAATTAGACAAAATTTAATAAAACCATATATTGAATTAGAAAATGAAGAAAAAAAGAAGAATATAGAAAGAAACATCCTGAACTAGAAGAAATAATGAGTATCATAGAAAAAATAGATTTAAAAGTTAAAGAGGAAAGTAAATTTTATTTGGATATATTAGCAATAAAAGAATGGATGGAAAAAAATAATACAACAAAACCGCCCAGATGTAAAAGTGATAATAAAGCTATTTCTGAAGAAGAAGGAAATCTTGGAAATCAGTTAAGATATATTAGGGCTAACTTAATAAAACCATATAACGAGTTAGACAATGAAGAAGAAAAAGAAGATTATAAGATTAAACATCCAGAATTAGAAGAAGTAATAAAGATAGTAGAAGAAATAGATAGAAATAATGTAAGGTTAAAAGAAGACAGTACTTTCTATTGGAATGCATTAAAGATAAAAGAATGGATGGAAAAAAATAATACAACAAAACCGCCGCGTAATCAATATAAAAGTAGAAAAACAGGGAAAAATGTAGTACCTATAGAAGAAGCGAGGTTAGGAGATAAATTATCTGAAATAAGAATGAATTTAATATCACCATATAGTAGATTAGAGACCGAGAAAGACAAAGAACTTTATAGAATGGAACATCCAGAATTAGAAGAAGTTTTGCAAATTATCGAATGGATTGACAATAGAATCCCAGAAAAGTTACAACAAGCAAGAGATATAAAAACTTGGATGAAAAACAAAAATACAACAAATCCACCCAGAGCTACAATTAGAAGGAACAATAAAGCATTAAGGTTGAAAGATATGGATGAGATCGAAAAAGAAGAATATATGCTTGGAACGGCATTAAGAAGGATAAGAACAAAATTAATTGATCCATACAATAAACTAGAAACTAACGAAGAGAAAGAAGAATATAAGCGAAATAATCCTGAATTATTAGAAGTAATGGAAATAGTAAGAGAAATAGATAGGAATAACAGAAAAGTAGAGAAAAATAATTTAAAACAAATTGTATTAAAACAAAAGCAGAATGGATTACTTGGAAAAAATATCGAGGTTGAAAGCACATTTGATGAAATATTTGAAAGAATAGAACACAATTTATCTAATGAGCAAGAAATATAAAGGAGGATTAGAAATGAATAAAGAAAAAGAAGAACAAAGACATTATCAAAAATTAGAAAGCATACGAAATGCTAAATCAAAAGAAGAATTACCTGTTGCAAACATATCGGCAGTAACAAGATATTTAGCAAATAATTCTTCATTTGATGGGAATAAAATTAGTCCATCAGAATTCAAACCAGTATTAGATGCAATAATGGAGTATAATTTTTTTGTAATGCCAGAAGTAAAAGAAATTTATATACAAACATTGAAAAAGAATTATCCAGATAGAACACAAGAAGAATACGAACAAAAATATTCGCAAATTGTAGAAACATCAAATATTTCTAATTATATAATAGAGGCATCAGAAAGAAATGCTAAATTACAAGAATTTAGAGAAAGAGAGAAATTGGAACAACACAATGAAAATATGAAACAAATAAAATCTGCTTTTGAATTAAAGGATTTACCAAAAGTTGGAATAGGAACATTAAATGGTAAAATAATGAAAGCGACAAAAAATGATTTTATTGAAAGATTTTCAATAGAACAAATTAGAGAAATATCTGAAATGTTAATATTAGGAAATAGTGAAGAAGAAATTGAAGAGAAAATATTTAATATTTGTCAAACTTATGGATTTGATGAAGAACAAACAAATTTAATGTATCAGCAAATAGAATCACAATTCTTTTTAGACAAAACTATTGGATATACAATGGAAGAAATTACAGAAAAGGAAAAAAGAGTATTACAAATATATAAAATGGATCATGAAGAAACAATGGAAAATATTAAAAATGCAAGAAGAATTAGTGAAATGCCACCAAATTTAACAGAATCTGCTTTAACAGGATATTTAAGTGGAAATACAACAATATATCCGAAAGCTGATAGAATATCTACAACTGATTTAAAAGATGTAACAACATTATTGTTGCAAGGCAAAGATTTTTCTTCGTATGAAACCGAAAAAGCTTTAAGAAAAATTGCAGAAAAATATTATCCAGAAAAAACCGAAGAAGCATTAAGATTATTAAAAGAAAAATTAGAAAAGTTACCAAGAACGCAGTATCTAGTTGAAGAAATTAATTATTCAAATGAGAGACAATCTGAATTTATTGGAAGACAATGTAGCAATGTAAATGTATATTTTGTACCAAATCCAAATAGTCCAATTGAAGGTGGAAGATTCTATAATTGTTATATAAATAGAGTCAAAAATTTAGACTTAGGTAAATTATTACCAGAAGATGTTTTAGATTTAGATAAGGTAGTTCCTAAAGGAATGGATGTTGATAGTATAGAATGGTATATACAAGAATATTTTGACGATACTTTTAAAACAGCAGGAGGAATAATATTAAATAGAGACGAAACCATTGGAAATGTAAATGTATTCAGACCATCAGGAGGTTCTGTAGGAATTACTCCAGAAGAAAATGAACAAAGGAAACAATTACAAGAACTAAGCAAAGAGGTAAAACAAATAATAGCAAATAAAAGAGCAAGTTCAGAAAGATTTAAAGAAATGCAAAAAGCATATATAAATTATCAAGAAGAAACAGATAGACAATTAGAAGCTTTAGAAACAAAAATTGATAATTTAATGAAACCAGAAAGTAGAGCTAATAAAACAAATGATAATGATGAAGAAATAGAATTATAGAAAGGAAAATTTGTTATGGATAAAAAGAAGATATTTACAATATTAGAAAATGGTGAAAAAAAAGAATATGATGTAATATTGACATTCAAAAATGAAAAAAATGAAAAAGATTATGTTGTATATACAGATAATACATATGATGATGATAATAAGCTGAAAATTTATGCAGCATTTTATAATCCTTTAACTACCGAATTTTTAGGTTATGTGGAAGATAAAGAAGAATGGAAAGAAATTATTCAGATATTAGACAATGTCTTAATGTAAAAACGATAGCATAAAATAAAGTGGCTTTTTGCCAACCAAATTGATAAGGTGACACTTTATTTGACAAGTATAATTATATAAAGTCAAATATAAATTAATGTTAAATGTGAGTTATTTATAAAAAATAGAACAGGAAAATCTGTTCTATTTTTTGCAGTATATTTCATTTAATTTTCGTAATTCCATTTTAAACTCTTCAATTTGGCTATCATTATAACTACCCCTTAATTCAATAGCTTTTTTTGACCATTGTTTAAAATTCTTTTCACTAAATGCTTTAGGTTGTTTGTAATGTCTGGCATATATTTTTTTATATTCTTTATTAAATTCTTTTAAAATTGGACTATCTTCAACTTTTTCTTTATGCTTATTTGTAGCGCCAATTTCTTTGCAAGTTTTCCCCGTATCTAAATATAAATTATTACAATATTTCTGGTCATTTCTTGCTTTTTGATATGGATTATTATTAGTAGTAGCAGGAATAAATAGTCTTCCACAATTTTCACATTTATTGATAACAAAGTTATTTTGAATAACTTTAAATAATTCAAAAAATATTTGTTCTTCTGCATTTTCTAATTCATACACTTCTTCTGCAACAATATTTTTTTCTTTTATAATATCTACTATTTTATCTACATCTAATTTTCTTTCTTCTCTTGATAATTCCGTATCACATATATATTTTATTTTAAATTTTGTATCTAAAAATAAAGCATGTGCAGGTTTTGTATTAAAATAGTGCAAATCGAAAACTCTTTTTGTTTCATATAAGAATAGTTTTTCAGGAACGCTCAAATTTCTAACAAGTGAGTTATTAGAATATTTGCTTATTAATTCTAATCTTTCTTTTAAATCAGTTTTTTTCTCAATAAGGTTTTCAATTAA
The DNA here is from genome assembly GCA_944386715.1 of uncultured Clostridia bacterium. GTDB lineage: Bacteria > Bacillota > Clostridia > TANB77 > CAG-508 > CAG-269. The sequence goes on along the minus strand of CALXCD010000015.1, from coordinate 13,442 downwards.
CAAATCTTTTATAGTTTCAAAGAATTTCATATATTCATTATGTTTTTTAGTCGATACTTTTTCTATTTCTTCATTCCATTTGATAAGTAAAATTTCTGGAGTGTATTCATCTTCTTCCAAATCTCTATAAAACTCATCAGGATAATATTTCGAATCTTCTATTAAAACACCAATTTGAGATTTAAATAAAAGGTCTGTTCTAAATGTTTTAGTATTATAGGTTTTTACAATTATATCTATCAATATTTGAGTATAGAAGTGTGTATAAGGAGAAAATTCTAAACAAGCTCTAACTATTTGAAACATTTTAAAGAAACAATCTAATTTCTCATCCATTATATCAGATTCTTTTGCAGTTGATACAAGTTCTATTAATTGAGAGTACATATTTTTTAATTTTTCAAATTCTTTATTATCCATTATAGCAAATTCATATAGTTTATCTCCAATATTGTATTCAAAATCATGAATTGCACCAAAATATTCTCCGATTATTTTTTATTATAATTTTATTATTATTAATTGCGAAATTAGTTATCATTACAGCACTTCCTCCATTTTAAAAATAGACTATAACTATTTTAGAATTTACTTTAGCTATAGACTTATAAAAATCTATTTACAAGCCATTTTAAGGCTTTTATAATAAAAATAGTTAATAGAAAATAGTAAATTTAAACAACTATTTTCTATAATAGTATAGCACATTGAAAATTGAATAGCAAACTACAAGTACATATAATGATACTTTTGTCTGGCTAACGTGATGTAAAGGGGCAATTCTCTAAAAAGAGGAATGAGGGCAAATCTCATATGGGTATTTGATTTACCACTTGTAGTTTTAGTAATAAGGACAAACAAGAAACGAATACAATTGATAGAAAGGTAGGTGAATACTCTGAAAATGAAAAAAAAGAATGATAAGGATAAGAAGCGAAAAGACAAACTACCATTTGCAGTTTTTATATGTCCGAAATCAAATGTAGCTGATACTTAAGATTATAAAGAGGTATTCACCGATATTATATCTGATAGAATACAAGAAAAATATAAATAAAAAGAAAGAACAAATTTTCGCAAATATATTGAAAAATTGTAAGAAATATGATATAAATAAAAAGATTCAACTGTTCGGAATTTCCGAACAGTAAAAAAAGGAGATGAGATATATGGCAAATGATTTAGTAAATAAAACAGAGAAAGACTTTGAAAGCATTAAACATATAGATGAGAATGGAGTAGAATTTTGGTATGCTAGAGAACTAATGACAATGTTGGAATATAGCAAATGGGGAAATTTTGTTAAAGTAATTGACAAAGCAAAAGAATCTTGCAAAAACAGTAATATCAATATAATAGACCATTTTGCCGATGTCGGCAAAATGGTAAAAGCAGGAGTTGCAGATAAGAAAATTGACGATTTCAAACTAACTAGATATGCATGCTATTTAATTGCACAAAATGGAGACAGTAGAAAAAAAGCAATAGCATTAGCACAAACTTATTTTGCAGTACAAACTAGGAAACAAGAAATAACAAGACAAGAATATGAACAATTAAGTGAAGACGAGAAAAGATTATATACTAGAAGAAATGTAAAAGATAAAAATAAATATTTATTTAATACAGCAAAATTAGCAGGTGTTAAAAATTACGGGAAATTTAATAATTATGGATATAGGGGACTATATAATGGAGAAACAGCTAAAGATATTGCAAATAGAAAAGGAATATCAGAAAAAGAAGATATATTAGACTATATGAGCAGTACAGAACTAGCAGCTAATCTATTTAGAATTACACAAACAGATGAGGTTTTAAAAAATAAGAATATAAATAATGAAGATGATGCATGTATTACTCATCATAATGTTGGACAGGCTGTTAGGCAAACTATAAAAAGAATTGGTGGTACTATGCCAGAAGATTTACCAACGCCAAGTAAGAGTGCAAAACAAATTGAAAAAGAAAAACAAAAGGAATTAAAATCAAATGATAAAAAGAGACTAAAATAAATTGGCATATAAAGATTAGATGGATAGAAAAACTAACAATTTGTACCAACTGAAAAAAGTTCTAAGATTTCAAGAAATGACTTGAATTTTTAGAACTTTTAAAACATAAATCACCTTTTATGTAAAGAAAACATAAAATATAACAAAAACATAAAAGGAGGAGAAAAAATGTCAACCTACATAATACAAGGAGGGAAAAAGCTAGAAGGAGAAGTAAGCATTTCAGGTTCCAAAAATGCGGCATTACCCATTATTGCAGCAAGCATATTAAATGCAGGAAAAACAACACTATATAACTTACCAGACATCCATGACACACAAATGATGTTTGAAATATTAAAAAGTATAGGAGGAAAAGTAACCAAAAAACACAATAAAGTCATAATAGATACATCAAAAGTAAATAAATATGAGATAAAAGAAGAGTTAATGAGACAAATGCGTTCATCTGTAATTTTTGCAGGAAGTTTATTAGGAAAACACCATCAATGCACCTTCTGTTATCCAGGAGGATGTGACATTGGAACAAGACCAATCGACTTACATTTAAAAGCTTTTGAAAAAATTGGTATAAATATTAGTCAAAACTATGGAAATATTAGTTGTAGTTGTGATAAAATAACAGGGGAGAAAATCGATTTCGAATTTCCTAGTGTAGGAGCAACCGAAAATGCAATCTTAGCAACCTGCTTAGCAGAAGGAAAAACAGTTATTACCAATGCTGCTAGAGAACCAGAAATTATTGATTTACAAAATTTCTTAAATAAAATGGGAGCCAATATCAAAGGGGCAGGTTCTAACAAAATAGAAGTAATAGGAGTAAAAAATTTAAAGGATGTAAGTTACAATATTATGCCAGATAGAATAGAGACAGGGACATTCCTTTGCATGGCAGCAATGACAAATAGCAATATTACAATAAAAAAAGCAAATCCATTACACATCACACCTGTTATTGATAAATTAGAAGAAACAGGATGTACCTTAAAAATAGAAAAAGATAACATAGAAATACTGGCACCAAAAAAATTAAAAGCAGTAGATATAAAAACAATGCCATACCCAGGATTCCCAACAGACTTGCAATCTATCTTTGCAACCATGTTAACCACGGCAAAAGGAACATCTGTCATCATAGAAAATATTTTTGAAAATAGATATCGATATACACAAGAATTAATAAGAATGGGAGCCAAAATAACAATAGAAGGAAAAACAGCAGTGATTAAAGGTACCAAAAAATTATATCCAGCAAATGTAAAAGCAACCGATTTAAGAGGAGGAGCTTCTATGGTAATTGCAGCATTATCCACAAAAGGTACAACAAAAGTGGATAATATAGAATATATATTAAGAGGATATGAAAATTTTGATAAAAAAATCCAACAATTGGGAGGCAAAATAGAGATACAAAAATAAAAGCTAAAAGTTTATATAGGAAAGTAAAATGGAATATATAAACTTTTAGAACTCCATATTAACGTACAAAGGAGGGAGGAAAAGATTGAAGGCAAAAGAAAACAATGTGAATATGTATTATATGAATCAAGGAAAAAAATCAAAAGAAACCATTGATGAAATGATGCAAAGAAAAAAAGCAAAAGAAAGAGAAAAAAGAATAAAACAAAATAAACAACAAAAACAAGAAGATAAATTCGATTTAGAAACAGAGCTTGTAATTGGAATGACAAATCGAAATAACCAAAAAAAAGAAGAAGCCAAAAAGAAAGAAATATCCAAAAAAGAAAGAGCAAAAGCTAAAAAAAGAAAAAGAATCAAAACCATTTTAAAATGGACAACCCTTCTTTTGATATTAGGAGGAGGAATAGCATTTTTATTAACTTCACCAATTTTCAATATAAAAGAAATAGAAGTAGTACAAAATAATCGAGTTTCAGCAGAAACTATTGTAAGTTTATCTGGATTAAATTCCGAGATGAATATTTTTAGATTCTGGTCTACTTCTATAGAAAATAAAATAGAAGAAAATGCATACATAGAAGATGCGAAAATAAAAAGAGTATTACCAAACAAAATACAAATAGAAGTAACAGAAAGAGTACCTAGATTTTGTGTACAAGTGTTAAACAGTCTTGCCTATATTAATAGCCAAGGATACATATTAGAAATCAGTCAAAACGAATTAGCACTACCAATCATTACAGGAATTCGAACACCAGAAGAAAATATTAAAGAAGGAAATAGATTAGAAGAAGACGACCTAATTTGTTTGGAAGAAGTGCTAAAAATCATGAATATTGCAAAAGAAAATAATTTAGACACCAAAGTCACCAGTATTGACATTAGCCAAAAAAATGAATATAGTATGACTATGCAAGAAGAAAAGAAAACCATTTATTTAGGAGATACTAGTAATTTAAGTGCTAAAATGGTATATATACAAGGAATTCTAGAAGATAATAAAGATAAAGAAGGAACCATCTATGTAAATGGAGATTTTAATAAAAAATTCAGACCATATTTTAGAGAAAAAGTAACAACATAAATGTAAATGGCAAAGAAAGGAGGATATGTTAGCATATTTGCTAACATAAGAAAGGAAAATGACAAATAAGAAAAAAACTAGCCTTGTATTAGGTATAATGTGTTTTGCTTTGACCTTAGGAATTGTAGTACAATTAAGAACAGTAAAAAACACAAATTCAACTGTTAGTCAAAATTATGAAGAAAATAATTTACGTGCAGAAGTATTAAAATATAAAGAAAGATATGAAAATAAATACAAAGATTTAGAAAAAGCACAAGCAGAATTAGAAAAGGTGAGGGAAAAAGCAACTCAAAACAATGGAGAATTAGAAGAAGCGGAAAACCAAATTAAACAAGCTAATAAAATAAATGGAACAACAGAAGTAACAGGACCAGGAATCATAATTACATTAACAGATGGAAAAAGTATACCAACCACTTTAAATCCTAATGACCTAATCGTACATTATTTAGATATATTAAGTGTTGTAAATGAATTAAAAAATGCAGGAGCAGAAGCTATCAGTGTAAATGACCAAAGAATTGTAAACACAACCGGCATTTCCTGTTCGGGAAATATTATTGATATTAATGGAGAAAGAGTAGGTTCACCATTTGTCATCAAAGCAATTGGACTTCCAGAATATTTAGCTAATCTATCAAGACCAGGTGGATATTTAGAAAAAATGAAAGACGATGGAGTGGATGTAAAAACAGAAAAAAGCAATAGTGTAACGATTCCTAAATATACAGGAGTAATGACTTTTAAATATTTAAAAAATGTAGAATAAAAAAGACAAGGAGGGAGAGGCTAAAGAATGAAAAAAGGAAAAATAACAATGACAATTACAATAGGAATAGCATGTTTTGCCCTAGTAATGGTAATGACAATGCAATTTAAAATTGTCAATGAGACTGATATTACTTCTATCGAGAATATGAGAGAAACAGAGTTAAGAACAGAACTTGCTAATTGGAAACAAAAATATGAAGAAACCAACGCACAATACGAAGAAATTCGGAGCAAAAATTCAAGAATATAAAGATAAAGAACAATCTGATATGGAAGCTAGTGAATTAGTAAAAAATGAGTTACAACAAGCAAATACTATTTTAGGAAATACTGATGTAGAAGGAGAAGGAATAGTTATTACATTAAGAGAAACTAATACAGAAGAAACAGGGATTATTAATGCCAATGACCTTCTAGATATTGTAAATGAACTAAAAAATGCAGGGGCAGAAGCTATCAGTATAAATGATGAAAGAATTATCAATATGTCATATATTGCATTTATAAGTGATACTTTTATCAAAGTAAACGGACAAAGAATTGTAGCTCCTTATATCATTAGAGCTATTGGAAATCCCACCTATTTAGAAAGTGCATTAATTGGAAATGGAGGACCAGTAGATAACATGCAAAAAATAGGGCATGATATTACAATTGAAAAACCAAATAAAGTAAAAATTCTCAAATATAATGGAGAAATAAAAACAAAATATATAGAATAGGAGGAATCAAAGATGATATTTGTTGCCATATTAATAGGATGTATTTTAGGAGCTATCATAGGAATGAATACCCCTATGATATCTTATACATACTCTAGCTATCTAGCAATTGCCATTATAGCAGCATTGGATTCTGTATTTGGAGGAATTGCTTCTGTTATAAAAAAGAATTTTGATTTAAAAATATTTATTTCCGGATTTTTTGGAAATGCTATTTTAGCAATTTTATTAACTATTTTAGGACAAAAATTAAATGTAGATATTTATTTAGCAGCTATCGTTGTATTTGTTTGGAGAATGTTTATGAACTTAGGAACAATAAGAAGATATTATGTGGAAAAATGGTCTGATAAATTTATCAAAAAAGAAGAAAAAGAAAAAACAACTGAAAAAGAAGTAGCAGAAAAATAATTCACATAAAAATAAAAGAAAATAAGAAAAAAAGAGAGTTTTTCGAAGAAACTAAAAAGTAGGACAAGAAAAAATAAGATAAACTCTTATTTTTAAGTTAAAAACGGGAAAAATAAAGAATAAAGTATTACAACTATATTGCAAAGATATTACAAAAATATTACAAATTCTATTGACATTTGTCTGAAAATGTAATATATATACACTTAGAAAAATTATACTAATAAATGGAGGAATTAACTTGGCTATCGGAGATATCATAGTAGGTATTGACATAGGAACTAGCAAAGTATGCACAGTAGTAGGTGAAGTCAACAATTTTGAACAAGTAGAAATTATATGTAATACCTCATATAAATGTAGTGGACTAAAGAAAGGGAAAATAATAAATGAAGAAGAAATTAGCTTAAGTATTGCAAAAACAATCAAAGATGCAGAAGAAGAAACAAACTTAAAAATCAACTCAGCCTATGTTACAATTCCAGGAAACTATGTAACCATAGTACAAAACAGCATCATAAAAGAAGTAAAAGATAAATACTCTGGAATATCAGTAAGAGATGTACAAAATGCAATAATGCAGGTAAAAGATATTGAAATTCCAGATGGGCAAGTACTGGTAGACATTGTACCAGACAAAATAATATTGGAAAATGGAACAGTAGTAACAGACCCTGTAGGAAATTTAAGCTCTAGTTTTACCATCAATGCACAAATCATTTTAGCAGATAGAGATTTTGTGAGACAATTAAATAGTATCTTTAAAAAAGCAGGATTAGAAATAGATGGAATTGTCCCTGTTACATTAGCAGAAAGAAACCTTATTTTAGATAAGAATGAAATGCATGATAACATCATGCTTCTAGATATTGGAGCAGGAAATACAGACATAGGAGTATTTGAGGGTTCAACATTTATTTATACCAATGCTATTCCATTGGGAGGAGACAATATTACAAATGATATTGCACTTGTTTTAAACATATCAGAAGAAGAAGCAGATAAGCTAAAAAGGCAATATGGATTAGCTTTAAAATCTTTTATTGATAATGATAATGAAATTATTTTAAATACTTGTAAAGATAATAATAAAAATAAAATTATAAAAAGTTCAGAACTAATTGAAATCATAGAAGCTAGAATAGAAGAAATATTTTCTATCATTAATAAAGATATTACAAGCCAAGGAATAAAATCTAAAATCAATAATGTTGTATTAACAGGGCAAGGAATTGTAAATATCAATAAAAGTGACGTAGCAGGAAAAATAATACTAAACATACCTGTAAAAATATCAACAGGAAGAGCCATTAGTACAGTAAAGCCAACTTATCGAACAAGCTATGCATTAGTAAGATATATTGCGGCAAGACCATTTGCAAAAACCGTATCTAGCAGCATTGATACACAAAGTAATGAAAGTTTTATTAAAACCATAATAGAAAGAATCAAAGAATTTTTTTATTCATAATATTGTTATTAATTTTAAACGTTAACCGTGAGAAAAAACACGGATAACACATGCAAATCGAAAGTTTTGCATACTAGATAGATATATAGGTAGTAAGGGAGGAAAAACTAAATGATGGATTACAATGAGGATAATATTTCAATGATGGATGGAACAGCCACCATTAAAGTTATAGGTGTAGGGGGAGCAGGAAACAATGCTGTCAATAGAATGATTGATGCAGGAATAAAAGGAGTAGATTTTATTGCTGTTAATACAGATAGACAAGCACTTCAAACATCCAAAGCAAATACAAAAATCCAAATAGGAGAAAAAATAACAAGAGGATTAGGAGCAGGAGCAAATCCAGATGTAGGTGCACAATCAGCAGAAGAAAGTAAATCAGAAGTAGCAGAAGTATTAAGAGGAGCAGATATGGTATTTGTTACCGCCGGAATGGGAGGAGGAACAGGTACAGGAGCAGCACCAGTAGTAGCACAAGCTGCAAAAGAAATGGGAATCTTAACTATAGGAGTAGTGACAAAACCATTTACATTTGAAGGAAAGAAAAGACTATCACAAGCAGAACGTGGAATAGAAAGCTTAAAAGGAAAAGTAGATACATTAGTAGTAATTCCAAATGATAAATTATTACAAATAATTGATAGAAAAACATCTATTATTGAAGCTTTTAAACAAGCAGATGATGTTTTAAGACAAGGTGTACAAGGTATTTCAGACTTAATTGCAATACCAGGACTTGTTAACTTAGACTTTGCAGATGTAAAAACAATCATGCTAAACCAAGGAATGGCACATATGGGAGTAGGTCGTGCATCAGGGGAAAATAGAGCAGAAGATGCTGCAAAAGAAGCAATTCAAAGTCCATTACTAGAAACCTCTATCGAAGGAGCAAAAGGAGTTATCATCAATATTACAGGTGGAGATGATTTAGGATTACATGAAGTAAATACAGCTGCAGAGCTAGTACAACGCAGTGTAGATCCAGAAGCTAATATTATATTTGGTACAGTAACAGATCCTACCATGGAAGATGAAATTCAAATTACAGTTATTGCAACTGGATTTGAGAAAACAGAACCTGTTTCAAGTATAGGCGTGGATAATATTGTATCCAAAACTTGGGAAAAGAAAATCAATTCTATTCCATCAAGTTCAGAAGTAAGTAATTCACAAAACGATTTAGACATCCCTTCTTTTTTAAGAAAAAATAAAAATAAAAATATGTAATAAAAAATAATTAGACAAATTGAAATAAGTTCAGACATAATATAAATAAGAAGAAAAAAGAAATAATCGAAAATTACCGATTATTTCTTTTTTTCGCCAATAAGAAAAGACAACATTTTCAAAACGAAAGTAGTACAATACTGGATACAGGTGATGCCATGACAATCTACATAGACGTTATATTAATAGAAAATTTAATTATGAATTTCATTATATTATATGCTACAGGTTTAGTCCTAAAAAGAAAAATAAAAAAAGTAAGACTTATCTTGGCAAGTTTACTGGGTGCTATGTATTCATTACTAACATACATATCAAGTTTTGAAATATATACCAATATTATTTTAAAATTAGTATTATCTATCTTAATGGTATATATTGCGTTTAATGCACCGAATGTAAAACAAATAGGAAAAGATTTATTACTATTTTATTTAATATCCTTTGTATTTGGAGGAGCAGCATTTGCTTTTATCTATATTATAAAACCACAAGACATTTTAATGAAAAATGGATTGTTTTTAGGTACTTATCCTTTAAAGACAGTATTACTAGGAGCAATTATTGCATTTATTATTGTAATTGCGGCATTTAAAATAGTGAAATCTAGATTTTCTACTAAAGATATGTATTGTAAAATAAAAATTAGACTGAACGAAAAAGAAATAGAAACCAATGCCATGATAGATTCAGGAAACTTATTAAAAGAACCTATTAGCAACACACCTGTTATTGTCGTAGAACATACTTTGCTTTATGAGTGTATGCCAAAAGAAATTTTAAATAATTTAGAAAATATCATACGGAGGTGATTTCGAAAAAATCCCAGAAAAAATAAGGGAAAAGTACATAACAAGATTAAAACTAATTCCATTTTCTTCTTTAGGAAAACAAAATGGAATGTTATTAGGAATTAAACCAGAATATATCATGATAGAAAAAGAAGAAGAAACAATCAAAAAAGAAAAAATTATGATTGGAATATATAATAAATCTTTAACAAAAAAAGGGGAATATAGAGCATTAGTAGGAATGCCATTATTAGAAGGGAGGACAGAAAAGTGAATTTTGTAGAAAAAATAAAAAATAGTATTAATATCATTTGTGCAAAATATTTAAATGATAAAGAGGAAATAGAATATCTTCCTATTTTCTATATTGCAGGAAGTCAAACTCTTCCACCACCACTTTCTCCAGAAGAAGAGGAAGAATTAATTCATCAATTATCAGAAGAAAATAATTTGGAAATAAGACAAAAACTAGTAGAAAGAAATTTAAGACTAGTAGTATATATTGCAAAAAAGTTTGAAAATACAGGAATTGGAATAGAAGATTTAATTTCTATTGGAACAATAGGATTAATGAAAGGAGTCAACACGTTCAATTCTGATAAAAAAATAAAATTAGCTACGTATGCTTCAAGATGTATTGAAAATGAAATATTAATGTTTCTAAGAAAAAATAATAAGATAAAAGGAGAAATTTCAATTGATGAACCATTAAATAAAGATGGAGATGGTAACGAATTGTTGCTATCTGATATTTTAGGAACAGAACCAGACATTACTTCTAGAAATTTAGAAGATGAAGTGGATAAAACATTATTAAAAAGTTCTATTTCCAAATTAAATGAAAGAGAAAAAAACATCATGGAAATGAGATTTGGATTTTTAACAGGAAAAGAAAAGACGCAAAAAGAAGTAGCAGATGAACTTCGGAATTTCACAAAGCTATATTTCTAGACTAGAAAAGAAGATTATTAACAAAATGAAAAAAGAGATTACAAGTAAAATTGGATAATATTATTTGCAAAAAATAAAATGAAAGCATAATAAACCTAATTTTGGAAATACTAGAAATAAGTAATTTCTAAAAGGAGGTTTTTCTTTTGTTAAACAACAAAGTAGAAATATGTGGAGTCAATACTGCAAAACTACCATTGCTATCAAAAAAAGAAAAAGAAGAACTTTTTATCAAAATAAAAGAAGGAGATAAAGAAGCAAGACAAACATTTATTAATGGAAATTTAAGATTAGTATTAAGTATCATACAAAGATTTTATGGTAGAGGAGAATCGGCAGACGATTTATTTCAAGTTGGATGTGTTGGATTAATTAAAGCGATAGACAATTTCGATTTGAGTCAAAATGTACAATTTAGCACTTATGCTGTACCAATGATTATAGGAGAAGTAAAGAGATATCTAAGAGACAATAATAGTATACGTGTTAGTCGTTCTGTAAGAGATTTAGCATATAAAGCTATTCAAGTAAGAGAAAGATATACAAAAGAACATGGAAAAGAACCTACTATAGAAGAAATTGCAAAAGAATTAGAAGTACCAATAGAAGAAGTTGCCATCAGTTTTGATGCCATTCAAGACCCAATTTCTTTGCAAGAGCCAGTTTATAATGATGGTTCAGAAAGTATCTATGTGATGGACCAAGTAAAAGACAGAAAAAATACAGATGAATTATGGGCAGAAAATATGACAATTGCAGGAGCGCTAGAAAAATTAAATGAAAAAGAAAAAATGATTGTAAAGAAAAGGTTTTTTGATGGCAGAACACAAATGGAGGTGGCTGAAGAAATTGGAATTTCCCAAGCACAGGTATCTCGTTTAGAAAAAAATGCGATGCAACATATTAAAAGACTATATAAGTAATCAACTGTTTATGTAAAAAACATTTTCAAAAGAACTAGAAAACATTACAATATAAATAAGGACGTTATGTCCATTTGTAACTATTCATAAGCACCACAAAGAGAAAATAAAATAATGTTCTTTTTGCAATGACAAGACAAAAGGAGGAAATTGTCATGGAAATCAGATTAGAAGTAAAAGAGATAAAAGCAATTTTATAAATTCCTGACAACCAAAAGGAGGAGAATGCATTTTGCATCTCCTCCTTTTGGATAAAAAGATAAATATTTTGTCAATTATAAAAAAGAAATGAATATATATAATAGAAGAAAAAAAGTTAAAAGATTGATAAGGAGGAAAAAATGCAAGATAAAGGATTAGATTTTAAACACAAAGAAGTAGTAAACATTACAAATGGAAAAAGGTTAGGATATGTACAAGATGTCTGTGCAGATTTAGAAACAGGGATGATAACATCTATTATTGTACCAGGAAGCAACAAATTGTTAAATATGTTCAACCAAGGAAACGACATTATAATTCCTTGGCAAAATATAAAATGTATAGGAGATGATTTGATTTTAGTAGAGATATAAAAATGTACGTAAATAACTTCAAAAAAAAGTTAAAAAAATTTTCAAAAAACTATTGACATAAACAGTTGAAAATGTTATTATGAATAAGCATTAAGAAATATACCTGAGAACAAGAAAAAATAGCATAAAATTTCCAATAAATTTTTCGAAAAAAGTATTGACTTTAGGAAAGAAAAATGCTAATATAAAGAAGTACCTTGCAACAGACAAAAAATAAAAAAATAAACATAAGAATTAGTAATAAAACTAATACTCAAAGAATAAAATAAAAGCAACATTACTAGTTTTTTATTTTGCCTCAAAATAAGGTAAAAAATAATTTTAAAAAAATTGTCGAAAAGTATTGACAAAAAGAAAAAGGTATTGTATAATGCAAATCGTTCTGCGGAGCAGAACAAAAAAGTACATTGAAAAGTAAACAATAAAATCCTTTAGAGAATAAACCGAAGCGGTAAATCTTTCAAAAAGAAAGAAGTACCGAAGAAGTAAATTTTTTAAAAATTTTTAGCAAAAAAAGAAGAAGTTTAAAAGAGCTTGAAAAAACTTTTGAGTAAGATTTATAAAAATCCAAAAAGATTAATATAAATTAGAGATAAAGGCTTAGAAGAAACGAGCAGTGCGAGGAAGATGAGGAAGAATTTGTGAGATAGTACTAAATGTACATCGAACAAATGATGACGAAATCTGACACAGCAATACGAAGTTTATTGTAAGCCGAAGAACAAGAGAGTTTGATCCTGGCTCAGGATAAACGCTGGCGGCGCACATAAGACATGCAAGTCGAACGGACTTAACCATTAGTTTACTATTGGAGCGGTTAGTGGCGGACTGGTGAGTAACACGTAAGCAACCTGCCTATCAGAGGGGAACAACAGTTAGAAATGACTGCTAATACCGCATATGCCTTAGCAACGCATGTTGCAAAAGGGAAAGGAGAAATCCGCTGATAGATGGGCTTGCGTCTGATTAGCTAGTAGGTGGGGTAAAGGCTCACCTAGGCGACGATCAGTAGCCGGACTGAGAGGTTGAACGGCCACATTGGGACTGAGATACGGCCCAGACTCCTACGGGAG
>CALXCD010000014.1 GCA_944386715.1 uncultured Clostridia bacterium | reverse complement strand
CCATTATTTACCATAAAGTGCTATTTTCTAGGACTTTTATTTTTTATGGGATTTTTCCTTTATTATTTTTCAACCTTTCTCCTTTATTTTATCATTTCTTCAAATTCCGTTTCTGATATAATCGTTACTCCTAAATTTTGTGCTTTTGTCAATTTGCTACCTGCATCTTCACCAGCTAGCACATAATCTGTTTTTTTAGAAACTGTTCCTGAAGTTTTTCCTCCCAATTTTTCAATGATATTAGAAGCTTCTCCTCTCGTATATTTTTCTAAGCTTCCTGTTAAAACAAATGTCTTTCCTTCAAAACGATTATCTTCTCCAGCTTCTTCCAAATAGTTCATATTAACACCTGCATCTTTTAGTTTTTGTATTAAATCTTGTGTTTGTTCTTGTCTAAAGAATTCTTGAATACTAGTTGCCATAATTTCTCCAATGTCTTTAATCTCACTTAATTCTTCTAAAGATGCTTGCATTAAATTGTCCATTGTTTTATATTTTTTTGCCAATAATTTGGATGCTTTTACACCTACATGTCTAATGCCTAAAGCTGTTAATAAATGATATAAATCATTTTCTTTACTTTTGTTAATACTATCTATCAAATTTTGAGCAAATTTTTTTCCATTTTTCTTAAGTGATGCAATTTCTTCAAATGTTAAAGTATAAATATCTGCAATGTTTTCAATTAGTTTTTTATCTAATAATTGTTGAATAATGTTTTCTCCTAAGCCATCTATATTCATGGCTTCTCTAGAAACAAAATGTACTAAATTTCTAAATAGTTTTGCTGGGCATTCTATTCCTGTACAACGAATCGCCGCTTCTCCTTCTTCTCTTACTGTTTTTGCTCCGCATACAGGACATTGTTTTGGCATTTCAAATTCCTTTTCATTTCCTGTTCTTTTTTCTTTTTTTACTTCTACAATTTCTGGTATCACATCTCCTGCTTTTTGAATAACAACGGTATCTCCAATTTTTAGGTCCTTTTCTTTAATAAAATCTTCATTATGCAATGTTGTTTTGGAAATAGTAGAACCTGCTACTTTTACTGGTTCTAAAACTGCCATTGGTGTGATGACTCCTGTTCTTCCTACTTGGCAGATAATATCTTTTAAAATGGTTTCTTTTTTCTCTGGTGGATATTTGTATGCTACTGCCCATCTTGGTGTTTTGGCTGTAGTTCCTAAAATTTCTCTGAATTTTAAATTGTCAATTTTAACAACTGCTCCATCAATTCCAAATGTTAGATTTTCTCTATCTTCTCCTATTTTTTCAATTGCTTTTTCAACTTCTTGCATATTATGACATGGAATACGTACAGGATTAACATGAAATCCTAATTTATCCAAATATTCTAGTTCTTCAAAATGAGAATTAAATTCTTTTCCTTCTATTTTTTGTACATTGAAAATATAAATGTCTAATGGTCTAGAAGCTGTAATAGAACTATCTAATTGTCTTAAAGAACCAGCTGCAGCATTTCTAGCATTTGCAAATAATTCTTCTTCATTTTCTTCTCTTTCTTGGTTCATTTTTTCGAAATCTTTTTTTCCAATAAAAACTTCTCCTCTTACTGTAATATCTATTTTATCTTTTAATTCCATTGGTATCGTTTTGATAGTTTTTAAATTTTCAGTAATATCTTCTCCAACCAATCCATTCCCACGTGTTGCTCCTCTTACAAATTTACCATTTTTATATTCTAATGCTGCTGAAAGCCCATCTATTTTTGTTTCTACCACATAAGTTACTTTTTCTATTTTATTTTCCTTAGCTTTTTGTTTCATCCTAGTATCAAATTCTTCTACTTCTTCTATACTAAATACATCTTGCAAACTTTGCAATGGTACTTCATGTGTCACTTTTTGGAATCCTTCTTTTACATGTCCCCCTACTTTTTGGGTTAAGGATTCTTTGGATTTGAATTCTGGAAATTGTTTTTCTAAATTGCGTAGTTCTACCATTAACATATCATATTCAAAATCTGATATTTCTGGTTTATCTTCATCATAATATTTATTTGCGTAATATTGGGTTTGTTTTCTTAATTCTTCGATTCTTTCTTTTGCTTGCTTTTTTTCCATTTTCTTTTGCCACCTCTTATTTTGTTTTTCTTATTATATACAATTTTAGAAAAAAAATAAAGCTATTTTTAAAAACTTGCCAAGTTGCCAAGGGGGACGTTCCTTTTTGGCAAATTTTATATTTTCTATTTTAATAAAAAGTTGATATATTAATATTTTTGACAAAACACAATCTTGGGGTTTAACAATCCGGGTCTTTGTCTACAAATATTAATATATCAACTTTTTTAAAGAAAGTATCCTGTGTCCAAGTTGCCAAAAAGGAACGTCCCCCCTTGGCAACTACTGTTGTTTATTCCAATATTTTTCATATAATTCTTTTGCAGTTCTTGGGCTATCTACCCCTTCTTTATTTTTTACTGGTGCAAAATCCTCTTCTCTTTTGCCTCTTAAAATAGCAATATCATCAAAAAATTCAAAAGCATCAAAAATAAAAGATTCAAATTTATAAGAATTAGGTTCTTCTGGTATGACTTCTTTTCCGTTTTCGTCTAAGTATGAATTCTTTTTTAATGCACAATGATACATTAATGTTTCTTTACTTATTTTTTCTATGGCATCAATTGTGTACAAGTTGCACATGATATGAGATTCCCCATATTTTAATTCTCCTTGACTATCTCTTTCTTCTGCCATTTTTTCTGGTAGTTCCGCATATTCTATTACTTTTGGGTGTCCATTCATCTTGCAAAATACGCCTACTTTTTCATGTGGATTTGCTTTTACAATAGACTTAGATGCTATTTGTACTTTCTTTTGAATTGCCATTCCTAATAAGGTAACATCTGCCATTTTTAAAAGTGCATTATCCACTCCTCCAATAAATACCCATTTAATTCCTTTTTCTTTCATATCTGCTAGGTTTCCACTAGCTCTTAAGGAATAATAGGTTCCTCCATTACCATCAGAAGCTTCTTTTATCTTCTTTTCTTTACTTATTAATAATTTTCCATTGGTATCTAGTAATGGTAGTTCACCTTGTGTGAAAATTTGTACCTTTTCTTTGTTATATCCAAAGTAATTATGTTTTTCTAAGAATTCACAAGTTTCTTGATTATTTTCTTTACTTGTCATAATATACCAAGGAATAACAACATCATATTTTTCATTGGCTTGTTTTAAATTTTCTGTTAAAATTTCAAAAAGATATTTTCCTTTTCCATATACATCTAATTTAAAGGTTCCTTTTGGTCCTGGGTGTCCTAATCTTGTTCCTTGCCCACCTGCCATTGTTACAACAGCATATTCTCCAGCTCTTATTGCCTCTTCTCCTAATCTATCAAATTTTTCTTTTTGTTCTTTGGATAATTTTGCTTTATCTAAATAATTAATTTCTTCTATTTTATTTTCTTTAATTTCAATTTCTTTTTTGGTGTTTTCATATAGTTCTTTCATTTGATGAAAATCTATTTTATTAATTTGTTGTATTAGTTCTTCTTTTTTATTTGGTTCTAATGTTTCTAATAATCGGATGATGTGTTCTTGGTGATATTCTTTTAGTAATTCTATTACATCTTGTATTTTATCCATTTTAGTCAGCCCCTTTTTAAGTTTTACTTCTTTTTATATTATATGTTTTTTTGCTTAACATTGCTATTTTACCATATTTGTATTTCTTTCGCAAGTTTTTTAGAAAACTTGTCATATTTAACGCATCTTACCAATATACATTAATTAAAGTAATGTACAAACATTTTTATGAGATTTAAGGAGGTATATAGATGGAAAATACAAGATTGTATCAAGACATCGCCAAAAGAACAGATGGGGATATTTATGTAGGAGTGGTGGGGCCTGTGAGAACTGGTAAATCTACTTTTATTAAAAAATTTATGGATTTACTAGTGATTCCTAATATTGATAACACTTATAAAAAAGAACGTGCCAAAGATGAATTGCCACAAAGTGCTGGTGGAAAAACAATTATGACTACAGAGCCAAAATTCGTACCAAATGAAGCTATTGAAATTACTTTAGATAATAACTTAAAATTTAAAACAAGATTAGTAGATTGCGTCGGATATTTAGTAGATAATGCTATCGGCTATTTAGAAGATGATATGCCAAGAATGGTTAAAACCCCTTGGTCAGAAGAAGAAATTCCTTTTGAAACAGCTGCTGAAATCGGTACGAAAAAAGTGATTGAAGAACATTCTACTATTGGTATTTTAGTGACAACTGATGGTACTATTACAGATATTCCTAGAGAAGATTATATTCAAGCTGAAGAAAGAGTTGTTAGCGAATTAAAAGCATTAAATAAGCCTTTTATTATTTTACTAAATTCTGAAGATCCTTCTTCTAGTTATACCAAAGAATTAGCCGATACGTTAAGTGAAAAATATGGTACGAGTGTTATTCCTACTAATTGCGAATATTTGACAATAGAAGATATTAATACTATTTTTTCTAAAATCTTATATGAATTCCCTGCTAATCAAATTCGTATTAAATTTCCTAAATGGGTAGATGGCTTAGACTTTAATCACCCTTTGAGGGTAAAATTATTAGACCAACTGAGGGAAGCATTTTCTGATATTCGTGTTTTAAAAGATGTTTCTAGATGTATTGATAAAATTAAAAAGACGGATATTATTAGTAAATCTTCTATTGAAGATATTCAGTTAGGTTCTGGAAATGTTAATATAGATGTTTCTCTAAATGATGATTTATTTTATCAAATTCTTTCTGAAATTACTGGTGTTAATGTTACTAATGAGGGAGATTTGTTTAGTATCATTTCGGATTTGTCTAAGACAAAAAAGAAATATGATAAAATTGCTTATGCTTTAGATGAAGTTGATAGAAAAGGTTATGGAATTGTGACTCCTTCTATAGATGAACTTATTTTAGAAGAACCTGAAATGGTAAAACAAGGTTCTCGATTTGGAGTAAAATTGAAAGCGATGGCTCCTAGTATTCATTTAATAAAAACAAATGTAGCAACTGAGGTTTCTCCTATTGTGGGTTCTGAAAAGCAATCTGAAGAATTGGTAAATTATTTACTTTCTGAATTTGAAAGTGACCCTAAAAAAATTTGGGAATCTAATATTTTTGGAAAGAGCTTACATGAACTTGTTAATGAAGGCTTGCAAACGAAACTTTCTAAAATGCCGGAAGATGCACAAATGAAGTTACAAGAAACATTAGAGCGTATTGTGAATGAAGGTAGTGGCGGTTTGATTTGTATTATTCTTTAAATTGTCAATGGTTCCAGGTTTGAATGCCAATTTTTTGGCATTCAAACCTGGAACCATTACAAATTTTTTCTTCTTAATTGTCCGGCAAGCTGCATCAATATCTGAACCTAACTCTCTTCTAATTGTTGCAACAATTCCATGTTCATTTAGATAATCTCTAAACTTCATTATATTTTCATTAGTTGCTTTGGTAAATTTTCCATTTTCTATTTTATTAATAGGAATTAAATTCACATGACATAACATTCCTTTTAGCAAATGTACCAATCTTTTTGCATCTTCTAAATTGTCATTATTATCTTTTGCTAGAGCATATTCAAAAGAAATCCTTCGATTGGTTTTAGCAATATAGTCTTTGCAAGCTTGCAATAGTTCTTCTATTTTGTAGGTATTATTTACTGGCATCATTTCACTTCTTTTTTCATTTGTAGTTGCATGTAAAGAAATGGATAAAGTACATTGGATATTTTCTTCTGCTAAACGATATATTTTAGGAACTATTCCACTTGTTGATATACTGATATGTCTTGCTCCAATGTTTAATCCCTTAGGATGGTTGATGATATGAATACTATTGATAACATTATCATAATTATCTAATGGCTCTCCTATTCCCATGAATACTACATTAGATATTTTTACTCCTGTATCTTGTTCTACTGCTAGAATTTGTTCCACGATTTCTCCACTTGTTAAGTTTCTAATAAAATTAATACCAGTAGATGCACAAAATTTACAACCCATTTTACATCCTATTTGGGAAGATACACAAATACTATACCCATGATGATAGCTCATTAGCACTGTCTCAATTGCGTTTCCATCTAAAATGTCAAATAGATATTTTATGGTTCCATCTTTGGATTCTTGTTTTTTTAAAATTCCAAAATTGCAAATAGTGTAATTCTCTTTTAGTTTTTCTCTTAGTTCTAAAGATATATTTGTCATTTCATCAAAACTTTTTACTTTTTCCTGATATAGCCATTTAAAGATTTGTTCTGCTCTAAAGGCTTTTTCTCCTAAGTTTATTAATTCTTGTTTTAATTGTTCGAAATTATAATCTTTTATATTTTTCATTTTTTACTGTTTTTCTTAGCTTTTTAATCGCTAATTTTCCTCCCTTTTTTGATTTCTTTTGGTATGACGATATTAGTGGGTTTTGGTGTTCTGTGATAGGTAAATTCTTCTAGTCTTTGTACGATTTGGAAGTCTTCTTCTTGATGAAAAATGAAATATAAATTTTTTCTAATTTTATCAAAAATTGTTTCTTTTCTTATGATTAAACTAGTTTCTTGTGTTTTTTTCATCTTATCACCTTACTTCCTAGATTTTTTATTTCCTATCTAGTTTATTATTCTATTCATTTTTACTTTGTTTCTATATATGAAATTTTCTAATTAATTCTTCTTTTATATCTTTTTTGCATAAAATGAGACATAATCCAAAATTAATAATAGAAATTCCGCTTGCTACATAGCTCAATGTTTTATTTTGCACTAAATTTTCATAAACAAAAAGAAATGGTAACATGCTTAAAGCAAATAAAATGAGTTGGTAGATGACATATTTAATATATTTACGATGACTGATAATTGTTAAGATTAGCATCGTTAAGTTTGCTATTATTAATATAATAGGAATTGCCAAATCTATGGACCAGGCTTTAAATCCTGTTTTATAATCAATATACATGGTTAATAAAGAAATAGCTACGGTTTGTATTAAAACATGCCCACCTATATTGATATTTTTATTGATAGAATATAATACTGTCACCCAAATATATAATATTCCTGCATTACATAGCCCTGCCCAATGGATCTCAGGTGTGGCTATTGTATTGATTAAGAGTAATATCCCTGCTACTAGAAGAGATATCATGATTGCTATTTTGACAATCATATTACTTTTTTTACTATTTAATTTCTGAGGATATATCATCTAAAACACCATTACTTTCTATTTGAATTGAAATTCCTTTTTCTTTTAAAAATTGATAAAACCTTTTTTCTATGCTGTTATCATCTAATATAGAGGTAAATGTCATTGTCATTGTATTTTCAAAAGTACAACTAGAACATTTTATTTTTTCGACTGGTTCTGGAGCAATTAACATGACAAAATATTCAATATAATCTTTATATTTTCCTATAATACCTATCCTTCCTATATTAGAATATGTAATTGTTGTATATTTTCTAATTTCCATATAACTAAGTCTTACTAATGTTTTCTTTACAGCTAATGGAATCACTCTAACAAAAGGATTATTTCCTATTTTGACATTAGCAGACATGGTTTTCATAATTTCTTCTTCTACTAGTTTTTTTGCAAAATCTTTTTTGACAAATTCTAAAATTTTGTCAAAAGTATTTAAGTTATCTTTTTTCATTTCTGCTTCTACTGTGATATAAGAAAAGAAATTAGACATTGTTTTAGAAGCAAAATATTTCTTTAAATTAACTGGTATACATACCTTAATTGGCTTTTTTCCTTTTGCTTTTAAATAATTTTCTTGATAAATAGACCAAATTAGAACAGCTGTTATATACTGTGTAATGGTACTATTGTTCTTCTTAGCTTCTTTCTTTAAAACTTCTAAATCTATTAATTGATGGATAGTACTAATGGCTCCTAATTTTATTTTTCTTCCTTTCAAAATATATGCCTTTTTGGAAGAAGCATTGGATTTTGCTTTTTTATCATAATTTTTCATATAACTATCTTCTGTGTTATATTCTTCTATTTTTCTAATATGCCTTTCTTCTTTTTTTAGTATATCTGGATGGCATAATTCTAAATAGGTATATATGATTTCTCTAAAAAAAGTAGTTCCACTATTTCCGTCTGTTAAAGAGTGAAATATATCTATATTTATTTTCTTTTCGAAATAGGTTACTTTAAATAAGTAATTATTATTTGTTTTTGGATTGATATATTTGCATGGATAATCTTTTTCTTCTTCTATGATAGGTTCTTTTGGGTTATGTTCAAAGTAGTTCCAAAAAAATCCTGATTTCATTCTTACTTGAAAGGATTTATATTTTTTTAAGGTTATTTGTACAGCTTGTTTTAATATTTCAGGTTGTATGTTCTCTTTTAAAATAACAGATAAACGAAATACTGTACTATATTTTTTTCCTCCTGATATGGGAAAGATTTTAGCAGAATTATCTAATCTTCTCCAATATAATTTATGACTCTTTTTTTCTTTCATAGAAACCTCTTTTCAACTTAATATATTTTGCCCTATTTTATTTATGCATTTTTTTGGCTTATGGTATTTGAAGCTCTCCTATTAAGTCTTTCCATCCTTGTTCTATCACTTCTTTTTCTCCTTTTTGATTGATGAGCCAAATATGTGGTGCTCCTTTGTATTCTTTTACTTGTATATTGACCCCTACTTGTTTTGCTTTTTCTACTAAAACAGATACATCTGGATTTAATATGTCGTTGGTTCCTGTCATAATCACAATATTTTGTAATTTTGATAAGTCTCCATCGATTGGATTTACCAAATAACTATCCATGCCGTTTTCTCCTGCATATGCTATTCCAGCTAATAATAATGTTTCCTTATTTAATTCTTTATCTGTTTTTTGCACTTCCTCTATTTTAGGGTTTTTTAATCTTACATCTAACCATGGAGAAATAAGAATGGTTTTTTGTGGTTGTGGTGTATCTTTTTCACTTATTTTTTCCTCTAAAGCTAGTGCTAATCCTCCTCCGTGCAGAATCTCCCATTAGTATTAAGTTTTTAGTATCTATTTTTTGAATGATTTCTTGATATAATGGCTCTACCATTTCAAATACATCTTTATAATTATGTTTTGGTGTTAAAGGATAATCTGGCATGATGATTGTTGCTTTTGTTGTTTCTACTATTTTTTGGATAAAATTCCAATGGTCTTTGGATGCCTCTGCTACATAAGAGCCTCCATGGAAATATAAGATTTTTAGTGGATTTGTTGTTTCTTCTTTTGGGGTTATGATGAATACTTTTCTATTTTCATATTCTTTTACTTCCAAATGGCATGTTTCTTGTAATTCTTCTGGTGCTTTAGATTCAATGTCTACTAAAATGAAGTATCCTGCTATGATAAGTAATATCATCACCATAATTAATATTAATATGCCTATTATTTTGATTGTTTTTTTGGTTTTCATTTTTTCCTTCCTTTTTGTTTGTCAAGACTATCTCTTTTGCTTTTTATTATATGATAATTTAGCATAAAAGGCAATATCTATTTTACTAGATATTGCCTTGCAAATTCATACAGTTATCTTGACAAGCTCTCATTAACTATATTTTTTGGTTTCCCATTTCTTAACTTTGGAGGTTATTTCTTCATACAGTACACGCGTCCAGCATTTAGTACATTTCGTGTAAATAAAATACCAATAAATAATTTTAAAAATTGTTAAAAAAGTTTTTACTTTATCATCTCCTGATTGTTCTGTTTTGTTTTTTACATCTTGTGCTCTTGTTAATATTCCATTCTCTTCAGTTAATGTTACAATACTTACTCCTGCAAGTATTATCAAAACAGTACATTCATATAGTATTTTCATAATACACTGCTATTTCTTATTTGTTTGTACTTGATTTACCCTACAATTATAATGTAATATTATCTCGATTTGTAGTTGTAACTATTTCTTTTAGTACCGGACATGTTCCAGTTAATCTAATTTCACATCCAGAATTAGTTGCTGCATTCCATAATACTGCATAATAATCATTTTTATCTTCCCAAACAATCGCTCCACTTAAATTTGCATTTATTGTAATTGTTCCATTTAAACTGCTGCATCCAGAAAATGTTTCTCTCATATTTGTTACACTTGATGGTATTTCTGGTATAGTTCTTAAATTTGAGCAATTGTAAAAGGTTAATGTCATATCTTCTACATTAAGTGGAATATTAGATATTGTATTCAAATTTGTACAACCTGAAAATGTTTCTTTCATATCAGTAACCTCAGTACTTAATATCTCTGGTACTGTAACTAAGTTTACACACCCAGAAAAAGTTCCTTGTAAAGTAGTTATATTATTTGGTATATTAGATATAGTTTTTAAATTTGAACAATCATGAAATGTCCAATCGAATTTTTCGACACTATTTGGTAAATTTGGAACTGATGTTAAATTGCTACAAGCATAAAATGTATTTGACATATCAATTACTTCATTAGGTATATTAAATACTGTTGTTAAATTTATACAATTCATAAATGTACTTTGTAAATTTTTTACAGAATTTGGTATCTTTACGCTTTCTTTTAAATTAGCACAACCAGAAAATGTATTACACATATTTTCTATTGTTTCTGGAATTTGCGGCATTTCTCTTAAATCTGTACAATTATAAAACAAATATGTCATATCAGTTACGGCAACAAAATTGTCATCTGTTACATCTTTGATAAATTGCGGTATCATTCCTTGTATTTTACCATCTTCCGTAAATATTCCTAAATAACCACTTTTTGCAAGTGCCCAGTTTTCTTCCTTCACTGCTGTTATTGTTTCTTCACTATTTAATGCGTAAGTTTCATTATCTAATAACGTATACTGCCATAAATCCATATTAACTGGTTTTCCATCTATTCCTACACCTACTGCTGTACTTGTTTTTTGATCTGGATGTTTTTGTGCATTTGCTAAAACTGTATCCCAGTCTATTCCTGTTGTATATTCATTAATAAAGTCTGCTTGCTTTTCTAAATCATTTTTTTCCTCTTTTTCCGCTTGCTCTGTTTCTGTTTTGGCTTGATTTGCTCTTGTAATTATTCCATTATCTCCTGTTAATGTCGCTATTGTTATTCCTGCAAGAATTAACAAAACTACGATAGTAATTACTAACGCAATTAAGGTAATTCCTTTCTTATTTTTTAGTTCGTTTTTAATCTTCATTTTTTTGATTTCCCCCTTATCGTTTTTTATCTTTCTTTTTCTTTTGCTATTCTTTCCCATTTTGTATCTTTTTATTCTTTTAGTTTATCTTTGGCACCCCCTTGTTTCTATATTATGTTTATATGTTATTACAGTTTTACATTCGCATTATAACAATAATATTTTTATTTGTACATGAATTTTCTTCCACATTTTTTATTCTAAATTTTTATTTTTCTGTTAGTTACATAATTTTATTTTCGTTCTTATTTATATTGTTTTTTAATTGAAATTTTTCTTTTCATCTTCTTTCCATTTGCAACTCTCTCTTTACAAAAAAAAGAAAAACTCTAATATGAACTTTACCTTTTATGATAAATCCATATTAGAGTTTTTTATCTATTTTATTTTTTAAGCTCTTGGATGCGCTTTTCTATATACATTTTTTAAACCTTCATCTTGAAATTGCATATATACCTGAGTAGAAGAAATATCAGAATGTCCTAACATCATTTGAATTGCCTTTAGGTCTGCCCCATTTTGTAAAAGATGTGTTGCAAAAGAATGTCTTAAGACATGTGGTGTAATGTCTTTTGTAATATGTGCTTGTTCTTTATAGAATTTAATAATTTTCCAAAATCCTTGTCTGGTAAGTCTTGTTCCATTAATATTAACAAATAAAGCTGGTTCACTTGCTGTTTTTACTAAAATATCTCTTGCTTCTTCTATATACTCTTTTAGTGCTTTTAAAGACATGGTTCCTAATGGGATATTACGTTGTTTATTCCCATTTTTACAAATAACATATCCTTCTTCTAAATTGACATCTTCTACATTTAAAGAAATGATTTCTGTTACTCTCATTCCTGTGGCATAAGCAAATTCTAGCATTGCTTTGTCACGAATTCCTTTTAAGTCAATGTCTTTTGGTTGTTCTAATAATAATTCTACTTCTTTTGCTGTTAATACACTTGGTACTCTTTTTTCTATTTTTGGTGATTGTATATTTGCTGTTGGGTCTACTTTTACTTTTTTGTTTTTTAATACAAATTGATAGAATGACCTAATAGATGCAATACATCTAGAGATACTAGATGCTTTTTTCCCATTTTCTTGAAGTTCTGCAATATAATTTTTTATATCTTCTTCTTTTACTCTATTATAATGAATTTCATTTTCTTCCAAATATTTTCTAAATTGTTTTAAATCTCTTTTATAAGATTGTAATGTGTTTTCTGATAATTTTTTGTCATTTTCTAAAAAATTAAAAAAGAATTTTAATTGTCTTTCCATTTATTTCCCCTACCTCTATCAAAAATAATTCTATTTACATAAACTATATATGTTATATCAAACAAATTCAAAAAAGTAAATAGATTTTTTAATATTTTTTTAAAAATACATAATAATTTGTTTCAATATGTTAGTAGTTATCAAAATTTCTACTATAGATGCTAAAACTAATACCCCTATCATGATAAGACAAAATACAGTATGTCTTATCATTTCTAATTTTATGTTTTCTTTTCTTTTGTCTTTTACGATAGATTGATATAATTTAAATCCACTGACAGCTAATGCTAATAACGCCGGGATAAATAAAATATTAGGCAATACTAACGTAACACTTGTAAATAATACCCCTTTTGAAATTCCTAATACAGAAGTCACAACTGCAATAGTATACCCTAAACAAAATCCTCTGTATAATATGATTCCAAATACAATTGGTAATCCAATTACAGTAGTTCCAAAAAACCATAGAATAACTGCTAACATAATATTTTGTTGTAAAGAAGTTTGTAACAATGCTGTTTGGTCTAATTTTTCTGTATTTTTTAAATTTTCTATAAAGTTATTCAAATAACTACTAATTTCTGTTTTTTGTGCTTCTTGCATATGATTAATAAATAGCACTCCTAGGAAAATCCCTATTACAAATAATAAAGCTGTTAATATATACGGTTTTTTATTATTTATCACATGCTCTTTGATAGTGTTTTTTATTTTTAATCCTTTGTCTTTTTTCATTTTTTTAACTCCTTATCTTTTATACATAATGTGTATTCGATAAGGAGTTTTTTAGAACATAAAATTTTATTTTTTTACTTCTATTTTTCCGTAATTTCCTCCACCGCCAGCATGTACTTGGCAGTTTCCGTTTCTTGCATTTTCAATATTATTAGCTACTTTTTCTCCTACTACTGCTTCGATATCATCTTTAGATAGGTGATGCAAAATATTCATTTCTGTTTCAAAAGTATCTAACAATTTTGTAATTGTTTTTCCTCCTACACCTGGAATAAATCCTAGTGGTATTTGATAAATGTATGGTGGTCTATTTTCAGGACTTTGTGTATTTGGCTTGTCTTTGATTAGTTCAATTCTATCAAATACCCCAAAAGTAACATTTTTGCCTCCACACATTGGACATGTTTCTACTGGTTCTTTTGTTTCTATGGATTGTTCACAATCATCACAATAGGTTCTATGATATTTTCCTAATTTTGGGTCTAAACCGTAATTGGCAACAATTCTTCTTCCTTCTTGATTTTTTAAGGCTTTTACTACTTCTTCAAAAGAAATAGATTCTACTTCCATTTTGTTATATTCTCTTGCTATTTTAGGTAAAGAGTGTGCATCTGAGTTTGTTAAAAATGTTTTTGTTTCCAATTCTGATATGGTATCTGCCAAATAGGTATCTGAACTTAATCCTAATTCAATCGCAAATATTTTATCATATTTTTCTTTAAATATATCTTTTAATCTATCTGTACAATTCCCATAATAGCTTTTATGAGGAGTAAATACATGTGCTGGAATCAAAATCCCGTGATATTTTTCTACAATATCAATTAATTCATATCCAGATACATTTGACCTTTGTGTACTTAATGTAATATTTTTAATATGGTTACTCATTTCTTGTGAAAATCCCTTGATATCTTCTAAATGAGGGAAAAAACATATGTTGTGGGCACTTCCACATTTTCCATTTCTTCCTTTTTCAGAGGTTTCTACTTCACTTCCTAAAAGAATACAAACTTTATCTTGATAAATAATTCCTCCTTCTTCTAGTTCGTAAGCTTCTCCTGTTTGTAAAAAGTTTTCTATGTCTTCTATGACATAAGGTGAGGCACAGTCAATAATTCCACAAACTTGAATTCCTTTTCTGTTGGCACATTCTTTTGCTATATTAGCAAAGTTTAGACTTCTTGCAGCTGTTATTTTTATTGGTTTTCCTTTTTCACTTCTTCCTATGTGTATGTGTAAATCTGCAAATATTTCGTACATTTTTTGCTTCCTTTCTATAAAAATTGTTAACTGCCAAAAAGGAACGTCCCCATTGGCAGTTAGCAGCTTATATTTTTCTATTGTTGCCAAAAAGGAACATCCCCATTGGCAGCTTTTTCTTGTTCTATGTGTGCTAATATTTTTCTAGTTGTTTCTTCACTAAATAATGGTCTATTGGTGTTTTCAAACATTTTGTCCTTGATATTTTCTCTGTATTTTTCTACTGCTTCATCTACTTTTGGTTGATATTCATAACATACTTTTTTAATGAATTCTTTTACATCTTCTGTTTCATTATGTATTTTTACTAATCTTCTTAGTGCTGGCATGCTTGTTGCATCTGCTATTTCTACTTCTTCCATCATATGTACAAATTCTGCAAATGTATGTAAATAACGATTATATACATCTTTTAGATTTCGGTGTTCTAATAATACCATTGCTTCATCTGGTTTAAATCCTATTCTTTCTGGTCTATCTAATAGCATTCCCCCAAATTGGTCTACTAGCTCTAAAATATCACTTTCTCTTTCTCTTGGATTACTATTGCTATATCTATTTATTTCTTCACACATTTTACAAAATGTTTTACTAAATCCCATTTCTCTTAAATAGTCTGCTCCTTCTTTTGCATAGGAATGTATTTTTTCTATATCTTGTGCATTGTCTATTTTTTTACAATTGCATAACAAACAAGCTGTTAATACTTCATTTTTATCTATATCTATCTTCATGTAATCTAAAAATAGTCTTGCTATTTCTGTTTTGAATACAACTGATTTGTCAAAAAATATTCTCGTTTTTTTGGCAAGATAATAGGTAATGTCCATTTTGGTTGCTATGTCCTCTTCGTTTAAAATATAATCAGCAAAGGTTTCCATATATTTCCTCCTTAGTTTCAGTTATATACAATTTTATTATAATTTATCTGACAAGATATTTCAATGTTTTTTCAAAATGTTTTTTGATTGTAATATGTTTGTAATATATAGTTGTAATTCCCTTTATTTTGTATTATAATATTCTCATAAAATTTAAAGAATTGGGGAATGAAATGAAAACCATACAACTAACATTAAAAAACGAAAAGGAAACTTTAGCTTTTGGCGAAAAATTGGCTTCTCTTTTAAAGCCTTCTGATATCATTGTTTTAACTGGTGATTTAGGAGCTGG
Source organism: uncultured Clostridia bacterium (assembly GCA_944386715.1). Taxonomy (GTDB): domain Bacteria; phylum Bacillota; class Clostridia; order TANB77; family CAG-508; genus CAG-269. Next base: position 26,901 of record CALXCD010000014.1, on the reverse strand, counting down.
AAAAACGAAATTAACAGAAGGTATTCTTCGTTATTTTGGACTATCTGATGAAATCTCTAGTCCTACTTTCACTATTGTCAATGAATATCACTCCGATTTTTGTCCTATTTATCATTTTGATGTTTATCGTTTAGAAGATTCTTCTGAGTTTTTGGAAATTGGTGGAGAAGAATATTTTGAAAAAGGAATTTGTATCATTGAATGGGGCGAGATGATTTCTGATATTTTGCCAAAAGATTATATTCATATTATTTTTGATAAAGAGGACACCGATGAAAATATCAGGAAATTGAAAATTACTTCTTATGGAAATAAATTAGATTGTTATTTAGAAAGGATTTTATCATGAAAATATTAGCTATTGATACTGCAAGTGACGTTTGTGGTGTTTCTATTTTAGAAGATAATCATTGTATTTGTAAACTAGATACTAATACTGGTAGGACACATTCAGAGAATTTAATGCCAATGATCCAGGAGGCTTTTCAAAAAACAGGTCTTACTTTAAAAAATATAGATTTATTGGTTTGTGACAAAGGACCTGGCTCTTTTACTGGTATACGTATTGGCATTGCTACCATAAAAGCATTTTGTGATAGTCTTGCTATTCCTTGTGTTGGTGTTAGTTCTTTAGAAGTTTTGGCATATCAAGTAAAAGAAGAAGGATTTATTGCAAGTATCCTAGATTGTAAAAACGAAAATTGTTATTATGCCCTTTATGAATTAAAAAATGGAATTTACCATGAGATTATTTCTCCTGTTGCAGATAGTGTTGAAAATGCTATTTCTATTTTGCAAACTTATGATTCTCCTATTACTTTTGTGGGAGATGGTATCGATACTTATGCTTCTATTATTTTAGAAAAAATTCCAATGCCTTTTTTAATGATAGATTCTGCCACTTTAGATTCTTTTGATTTAGGATTAGCCGGATTGACTAAGTTTCATACCCTAGGAAATATGGGCGAGGATGTATTACCTCTCTATTTGAAAAAGCCACAGGCACAAAGGTTATTGGAAGAAAAACTAAGAAAGGAACATTTGGATCATGAATAAGTTTCAAATTAGTGCTATGACATTAGAAGATTTTGAAAATATTCAAGATATTTTTACATCTGACTTTGATTCTTTTTGGAATCCTTCTATTTTAAAGCAGGAATTATTATGTGATAATTCCCATTTTATCGTTGCAAAAAATGAGGATGAAATTATTGGTTTTGCCGGTTTTAAAGTTTTGTTAGAAGATGCTGATTTAATGAATATCGTGGTTAAAAAATCTTATAGAAATCAAGGAGTTGGTTCTTTACTTTTAAAAAATCTAATGGATTTATTTTTCTCTTTTTCTTTGGTTTCTCTTTATTTGGAAGTAAATGAAAACAATTTGCCTGCTATTCATTTATATCAAAAATTTGGATTTAAAAAAATTGATGTTAGGAAAAATTATTATCCTAATCATCAAAATGCCATTATTATGTGTTTTAGTACAAAATAATTTTGCTAAATAATATTAATATATGTTTTTGTCAAAAATATTAATATATCCATCTTTTTCTAATTTTATCAAAACAATTACTTTATACATATTTTTCTATGGTAAGTATTGGTCTTCCACTTCTTGTTGTTCCAGCTATTTCTTTTATGATAAATCTTCCTTTTCCTCGAATAGTAATAATATCGTTTATTTTTACTTGTTTTGAAGCCTTAATTTCATTTTGTCCATTCATAAATACTCTTTCTTGTTTGATAATTTCTACTGCTTTATTTCTAGAAGTTCTAGCTAAATCTGATACAATATTATCTAATCTAAGAGAAGCTACAATAATTTTTATTTCTTCTTTTTGTATTTTTGGTTTTCTTAAATTTTGAATATCTACTATTTCTATTTTACTATTTGCAAATCTTGTTAATGTAATTAGCTGTTCTTTTAAAATGGTTGCGAAGTCGTTTATTACAATGATATCTGCACCTTGTTCATCTACTAAAATATCTCCTACCATTTCTCTTTTTAATCCTAATTTTATGATTCCGCCTAAATAATTTCTGTGTGTATATTTTCCTTTGTCTTCTTCTGGCAAGACAATTCTTACTACTTTTAATAATTCATTTGAGGCCTTTTCTTCTTCTGGATATGCCATAAATATTTTTCTTTCTGCATCCTCATATCCTCCCCATAATTTGTATTGTTCATATTTTATTTTTTTTAAGAAATTTTTTACTAAAGCAATTTGATACATGTCTAAAAAATTTGTATTTTGTGTGATATTTTTATTTTGACTAAGCTTTATTTTGTCTAAAACTTGTGCTAAACATATTTTATCTTCTTGCTTTTTATAGGTGTTTAATATTTCTTGTTCGTTCATTTTGCCTTCCTTTCATTTATATTATGCTACATTTTGTTCTTATTAATTCTTCTGCTTTTTTCAAAATATTTTCTTCATCTAATCCATAAATTTTTTCTAATTCTTCTACACTACCATGTTTAATAAACTCATCTGGATAAGCAAATTTTTGGAAATCAATATTTTCCAATTTTTCTTCTATGATAAGTTCTTCTACAGCTGTTCCTAATCCATTAATACTGGTACCATCTTCGATTGTTATTACTGTTTTTGTCTTTTCAATCGATTCTTTGATAGTTTGTGTATCTAATGGTTTTAAAAATCTACAATTAATTACTTCTGCTTGTATTTCTTCTTTTTCTAGTTTTTCCGCAATTTTCATTGCTCTTGCCACTGTTTTTCCAATGGCAACTATCGTAATATCTGTTCCTTCTTTTAAGACTTCAGCTTTGCCTAACACTATTTTTTCTTGCATTTTAAAATGATAGCTGTCTTCTCCTCCTCTTGGATAACGAATTACGACTGGTTTGTTTAAAGTTACCGCAAATTCTAACATTTCTTTTAATTCTTCAAAGTTTTTAGGTGCTAAAATTACTACATTAGGAACCAGTCTAAAAAATGCCATATCTAGTGTTCCTTGATGTGTCTCTCCATCTGCCCCAACAATTCCTGCTCTATCCACACACATCACTACTGGTAGTTGTTGCATTGCGATATCATGAATTACTTGGTCATATGCTCTTTGATAAAAAGATGAATAGATAGGAACTACTGGTATCATTCCTTCTTTTGCCATTCCTGCTGCTAATCCCAAGGCGTGTTGTTCTGCTATTCCTATATCAAAAAATCTGTCTGGAAATTCTTTTGCAAAGGCACTTAGTCCTGTTCCATCCTTCATCGAAGCTGTAATGGCTACTATCTTATCATTTTCATGAGCAAGTTCTACTAATGTTTCTCCCATTATTTTAGAATAGTCTGGTTTTTTTTCTTTTTTACTTTTCCCAGTTTTGATGTCAAATGGACCTGTTGCATGAAATCTATCTGGATTCTTTTCTGCAATTTCATATCCTTTTCCTTTTTTGGTTAATACATGAATAATCACTGGTCCATCTAATTGTTTACTGATTTTTAACAGACTTTCTAGTTGTTCTATATTATGTCCGTCTACTGGACCTAAATATCGAAATCCGATATCTTCAAAGAACATTTTGGGAATAATTAATTGTTTAATTCCTCTTTTGGCTCTTCTGATTATTTTAACTAATGACTTTCCTATTACTGGTATTTTATTTAACATTTTTTTGATGGATACATTTGATTTGGTGTACATTTTTTTCGTTCTTAACTTGCTAAGTAGCATGTTTAATCCACCAATATTTTTGGATATACTCATTTCATTATCATTTAATATGACAGTTAATTTACTTTGGCTATACCCTGCATCATTTAAAGCTTCTAATGCCATTCCTCCTGTTAGGGCCCCATCTCCTATTACAGCTAATACACTATGTTTTTCTCCTTTTAAATCTCTTGCCCTTGCCATTCCTAATGCTGCTGATATGGAGGTACTGCTATGCCCTGTGTTAAAACAGTCTGTTTCTGACTCGTTTGTTTTAGGAAATCCTGCTATTCCATTTAATTTTCTTAATGTTTTTAATGCTTCTCTTCTCCCTGTTATTATTTTATGTACATAGGTTTGATGTCCTACATCCCATATTATTTTATCCTTTGGTAAATCAAATACACTATGTAGTGCAATAGAAAGTTCTACAACACCCAAATTAGAGGCAAGATGTCCTCCATTTTCAGACACTACCTCTAAAATGTATTTCCTTATTTCTTCTGCTAATTGTTCTTTTTCTTGAAGATTTAATTTTTTTACATCCTCTGGCGAATTTATTTTTTCTATCATTTTTTCTCACCTATTTTTATTGTCATTTTGAAAAGTGACATTTTTGTAAGTTTAATTCTACTATAAATGAGTTGAAAAATCAAGTTTTGGAAAATTTTAACACCTATTTTGCATTTCTCTTTTTATTTTTTCTAATTCAATATCATTAATTTCTGTCATCTTTTTTATAGTTTCATCTTTCATTTTATTTTTTAACATTCGTTTCACTACTTGCTTAATAGCCTGATTAATCCCTTGACTAATTCCTTGATTGATTCCTTCTTGTCTACCTTCTTGTCTTGCTTCTTCTCTATCTTCTCTTATAATCCTTCTCAAATTTTCAATTACCATTTTACTTTCCTCTCTTTCTTCTATTATTTTCTCCTCTAATTCTTTTGCTTTTTCTTCTCCTATTTCTTCTCTTGCTATGTTCGTTATGATATCTGTTATAAATTCTTTTTCTTCTTTTGTTAATTCTTCTTTTACTACTTTTTCTAATATTTCTAATAATTCTTTCTTGTTTTGAACTTTTTCCATTAACATTGCTTTTGCTATACTACTTCTTTCTTTGATTAACTCTTCTTTTGTATGTTTATTAATATCTACTAATAAATAACTACAATTTAATCTTTTCTCTATTCCGTATATTTCCTCTTGCATTTGGATTAGTTCTGTTTTTGCTGTCCATTTTCTTTTTCCTGTATACAATACAATTGGATAAATTCCTGGCATTTCTTCTTTCTGATAATTTATTATTCTTTCTTTTTTTATTTTTCTAATAACTTCCACACAATATTCTAATATTCTCTCTGCCATTGAAAAATCTACTGTACTTTGATGTTCTATTAAAAAATATATTTCTTTTTGTTTTAATTTGTATAAAATATCAGATTCTAATTTTTCTTTCTCTTTTGTTATGTATTCTGTATCACATTTTTGTAAATCTTTTTCCTTTATTTCATTTTTTGTTCCTTTTAATCCTAAATATTTATTGATAAATAAAGCAGTTTCTCTTTTGTTTGTAAATAGCTCTTTGAAAATTTTGTCATGATAATGTTTAATTTTGTTTTGGCCATAATGATAACTTTCATTAATATCTTTTAGTTCTGTCTTTGTTTTTATTATTTGTTGATAAATTATATAATCTGTATAGGTAAATTTGTATATTTTTGCCACCTCCATTATACTTTAGTTTGTTTAATATGTCAATATTTATTTTATAGTAAATATATGTTTTCTATTATTTTGTTCTCACCTTCTTTTCTTTTAATTTTTCATTTTGGGGATTAAAATTTGATTGAATTTTTGATAAAATATGGTTTGATTAAACTTTGAAATTAAAAATGCAAATGTATACTTTTGCAATACATTTGCATTTTACTATATTTTTCCAATTTTTTCAAGTATTTTATTCTTTTTTGGTTAAAATTTTGTCAATCTTTATGATTATAATTGCACTCGTATCGTTCATTTAGTTGCTTATGAAGTATTCCATGATAATATAATTGTACTAGGATGAATAGCAATAACAATTAATACTGACAAACAGATTCTATTTCTAATAGTCTATTGTATTTAGCAACTCTATCCATTCTACAAGGTGCTCCTGTTTTTATTTGTCCGCTATTTACTGCAACAGCAATATCTGCAATTGTAGTATCTTCTGTCTCACCAGAACGGTGAGACAGAATAGTGTTATATCCATTTTGCTTTGCTATTTGAATCGTTTCCAATGTTTGTGTTAAGGTTCCTATTTGATTTGGTTTTATTAGTATGGCATTTGCTACTTTTTTCTCTATTCCTCTTCTTAATCTTTGAGGATTGGTAACAAATAAATCATCTCCTACTAATTGAATTTGATTTCCTAATTTTTCCGTTAGCTCTTTCCAGCTTTCCCAATCTTCTTCAGCTAATCCGTCTTCCACAGATACAATGGGGTATTTTTCACATAGTTCTACAATATATTCTACCATTTCTGATTTTGTCTTTAATTGTTTCGTTTTCCAAAAATAATATCCTTCTTTTCCTATTTTCTTTGCTTCTTCATACATTTCTGTACTTGCTATATCTAATGCCAATACCACATCTTTTTTTGGTTCATATCCGGCTTTTTTGATTGCTTCTACAATAATATCTAATGCTTGTTCTTCATTTTCTAAATCAGGAGCAAATCCACCTTCATCTCCAACTCCTACACTATATCCTTTTTCCTTTAATACTTTTTTTAAAGTATGATAAATTTCAGCTCCTCTTTTTAGTCTTTCGCTAAAAGTAATTTCTCCTATTGGCATTATCATAAATTCCTGTATACTAATATTGTTATCTGAGTGTTTTCCTCCATTTAAAATGTTCATCATAGGAACTGGTAATTCTTTTGCTTGTATGCCTCCTATATATCTATATAATTCTAATCCGTGTAGCTTCTGCGGCAGCTTTAGCAACTGCTAAGGAAACACCTAATATACTATTTGCTCCTAGATTAGATTTATTAGGAGTATCATCTAATTTTATAAGTGCTTCATCTATTTCTTTTTGATTTAGTGCATTCATCCCAATTAGTTTTTTAGCTATTTTTTTATTAACATTCTCTACTGCTTTTTGAACACCTTTCCCAAAATATCTTGTTTTATCTCCATCTCGTAATTCCACTGCCTCAAAGCTTCCAGTAGACGCTCCTGATGGTACACTTGCCTTCCCTTTAAATCCTCCTTCTAACATTACTTCTACTTGTATGGTAGGATTTCCTCTAGAATCTAAAATTTCTAAAGCTTTCATTTCCATAATCTCTAATACTTCTTGCACTGTTACTAACCTCCTTTTTAATTTTGCCTTCTTGAACAGTGTATCCATTTTTTTCCTTTTTATACCATTGTTTTTAGAACTTCCTTATTATTTCATTTTAAGAGGCTTTTTTGTTTCTTAATTCTGTTGCATATTTTAAAGTTACCTCATTTACTTCTCCAGAAGAAATCCTTGCTATTTCTTCTATTACTTCTTTTTCTTCTAATAATTTAATTTGTGTTTTAGTCCTTTCATTTCTGGTATTTTTACTAATAAAGTAATTAAAATCTGCTATTGCTGCAATATTAGGTAAATGAGAAATACACATTACTTGATGATTTTTGGCAATGGTTTTTAATTTTTTAGCTACACTATTTGCTGCTTTTCCACTAATTCCTGTGTCAATTTCATCAAATACTAAAATTGGCATTTTGTCTGTATCCGCTAATACTTTTTTGATGGCAAGCATGGTTCTTGACATTTCTCCTCCTGATGCCATTTTAGATAGTTCGTTTTCTTCTTCACCTATATTAGTTGTGATATAAAAGGTAACTTTATCTTTTCCCATTCTTGAAAATTCATTAGTTAATTCTATTTTTACTGTTATCTTCGCATTTTTCATTTCTAATTCTTCTAATTCCTGATTAATGGCTTTACTTAATTTTTCTGCTTTTTCTGTTCTCATTTGGTGTAGTTCTTTTGCTAATATTTCCATTTGTTTTTCTATATTAGCTAGTTTTTCTCTTTGTTTTTGATGATATTCTTCTAAATTTTCTATTTTTTCTATTTCCTGTTTCATTTCTTTTTTATATTCTAAAATTTCTGTTATATTGTTCCCGTATTTTCTTTTTAATGTATGGATTACATCTAGTCTTTCTTCTATTTGTGTTCTTTCATCTTCATCGAAATCTACTTCTTGGGCATAACTACTGATATCACGAAAGATTTCTTGTAATTCATAATATATATTCTTTAAATCACAAGATGCTTTTGCATAATTTTCATCTAATGTTTCTATTTTCTCTAATGCACGAATTGCTGCACTAATATTATCTATTGCACTTTCACCAATATCATTTTCTGCTTGTTTTAAATTTTCTGCAATTTTTTCTGCATTTAATATTTTACTTCTTTTTTCTTCTAGTTTTTCTTCTTCTCCTTCTTTTAAATTTGCCTCATTTATTTCAGTTACTTGATATTGTAATAAGTCTAATTTTCTTTGCTTTTCTTTTTCATCACCAAAGTTGTTTTTTAAATCTTTTTTTATCTCTAAATATACTTGATATAGCTTTTGGTATTCTTCTTTTTTTATTTCTAATTCTTTTCCTGCAAATCCGTCTAAATAGCAAATGTGTAATTTATTATCTAATAAATCCTGATTATCGTTTTGCCCATGTATTTCAATAAATTGGTGCATAAATTCTTTTAGTTCATTTACAGTTACCATTCTTCCGTTAATTTTGCACATATTTTTTCCATTGCTATTAATCTCTCTAGATACAATGATATTTCCCTCTATGGCATTTTCATTTTCTGGTTCATATAGGCATAATTCTACAAAAGAATAATTTTCCCCTTTTCGTATCATTTCTTTGGAAAATCTTCCTCCTGATATAATCTGTAAAGAATCTATAATTAATGTTTTTCCCGCTCCTGTTTCACCAGTTAATACATTTAAACCTTGATTAAATTCAATATTTAAATCTTCTATAATCCCTATATTTTTGATATGCAAATTTGTTAACATGGTATCATCTCCTAATTTTTATACACTAAAAAAATGTTCGCTTTTATTGTATCTACAAAACAAAATTTTGTCAATACTTTTTACGAACATTTTTTTAGTTTTTTTTACAATTCAAAGTTATTCATTTTTGAATAACTAAAATGTTGATATATTAATATTTGTTGACAAAGACTCGGATTGTTACGCCCAAGCTATGTTTTTGGCAAAAATATTAATATATCAACATTTTTAATCATTTATTTTGAAAACTGTGAATAGTCACTTCTTCTTTATTCCATACTTTGTTTTAACATCCACAACTTCTTACTATAATCTAAAATATAATCATCCATTAAACTAGAAGTTGCTGCACTTTTCTTTTCTTCTGCTAATTCTTTTATGCTTGTTGCTGTTTGTAATAACAATTCATAATCTGCTATTATTTTTGTAAAAACTTCTTTATCTTCTACTTTCTCATTTTTTGCTTCTTGAATACTTGCAATTTCTAAATAATCTTTCATCGTTCCTAAAGGCTGTTTTCCTAAAGTTAAAATATGCTCTGCTATTTCGTCAATTTGGCTATTGACATCATCATAATATTCCTCTAATTTTGCATGTAAAACAAAAAAATCTTTTCCTATAATGTTCCAATGGTAATTTTGTAACTTCCTATAAAATACACATAGATTAGCTAAAAAGCTATTTAATTCTTTACTTAATTCATTCATTTTTCATTCTCCTTTTCTCAATATTCTTTTTTAGTTTGCTCCATTTTAGTAATTTTATTCTTTTTTCATAATTTTTATTTTTTTGTTTATACTAATATTATCTATTTTTTAAGGAGGTTTATAATGGATAATCCAAATTATATTTTAAATGAATTGAATAAAGGAATTAAAATGGGAATGGATTCTATTTCTAATGTCGCTGAAAAAGTTCAAGATGACCGATTTAAGCAAGATTTAAAATATCAATATGATGAGTATAATCGTCTTTTGAATGAGGTTAATGACACTTTAACAAAATATGATGATTTTCCAAAAGAATTAAATCCTATGCAAAAGGCTATGGGTTGGATGAGTGTGGAATTTAGCACCATGGATGATAAGAGTAATTCTCATATTGCAGAAATGATGTTAAAAGGTACTAATATGGGAATTATAGAAGGGGTTAAACTGTTAAACCAAAACCCAGATACAGATGAATCTATTAAAAATATTTTAAAAGATTTTATTCATTTTCAAGAAAATACAGTAGAACAATTAAAAAAATATCTTTAAAAATAATTTTCAAACTAAAAATGTTACCATATTAAGATTTTTATCAAAAACATATCTTAGGCGTAACAATCCAGGTCTTTGATTACAAATCTTAATATGGTACACATTTTTTAATATAATATATTTTTTCTTAACATTGTTTTTATGTTTCTTCTTGTACCTCTAATAAGGAAAAGATATTTTTGTCTTGATTTAAGTCTACAATGTTGATAATAACTCCTGTTCCTACTATATTTCCTCCTAAATTCTGAATTCCTTTTTGAATCGCTTTTACCGTATTTCCAGTAGCATAAATATCATCTATGATATAGAAATTTTTATTTTGATAAGATTTCTCCACTAATTTAGGCAATTCTAATATATCTTTTCCATATTCTTTTTGATAATCAATTTGTGTTTCTACAGTTGTTGGTGGTAATTTGCCTTTTTTTCTGACAGGGATAAATCCAACTTTTAACTGACTTGCTAATGCTGTTCCAAATAAAAATCCTCTTGCTTCAGGTGATACAATATAGTCAATTTTTTTATTTTTTGTTTCTTCTAAAAATTTTTGGATAATTTCTTCCATTACTTCTTTTTGCATTGTTAATGGTGTAATATCAATAAATTCTACTCCTTTTATTGGATAGTCTTTTTGTGTTCTAATTTTTAACTCATTTTTTAATTTATTATTTAATAATTTCATATTTTTTTCCTTCTTCTATTTTTAATAATTCCCAAAATCGCTTTTCTTTTTCTGGTAGATTTTGAGAGTCTAAAAATTCTACTTTTCCTTCTTTATTTTCCAGCAAATCTCTTGCTTCTAACTCGTCTTTCAAATGAATGGCTAGCCTCGCTGCTCCATTGAAAAAAGTGATATCTTTTCCTAATACTTCTCTTATTTGTGTTTCTATTAATGGATAATGTGTACATCCTAGCACGACATTATTAACTTTTCCTTTAAATATACCAATTTCTTTTTTTAAATATTTTTGAATTTTTTCTTTATCTCCTTTTTCTATTATGTCTGCTAATCCAATACATGCATGCAAATAAGTCTTGTGGTTATTATATTTTTGAAATAGTAGATTAAACTTTTCACTTCTGATGGTTCCTTTTGTTGCCATTACTAAAGTTGGTTTTTCATAAGCATAATCATATACCATTTTATAAGCTGGTTCAATGGCAATAAATAACATATTTTTATATTTTTTTCTTAAATACTGTACTGCTGTTGCACTTGCAGTATTGCAAGCAATCACTATAGCTTTACAATTTTCTTTTATTAAGAATTGTGTTATTTCTTCACATCTATGTATTATCTTTTGGGGGCTTTTATCTCCATATGGATTATATAAAGAGTCACTAAAGTAAATATAATTTTCATTTGGTAATATTCTTATGATTTCTTTTAATACTGTTATTCCACCTATTCCTGAATCAAATACTCCTATTTTTGTTTCTTTTTCCATTTTTTCACCTATTGTTATCTAATAAAATTAGTAGCTATTATTTCTTCTCTTTTTGGTAGTTCAATTCCAGCTTTTCTTCCTGCTTCAATAGACTTTAATAACCATGCCATGTTATTGGCTAAAGTTCTCATTGTTTGCATTCCTTCTTTATCTTTTTTTACTTCTTCTGGAGTATTTCCATGTACCATATTCCAATATTGAGATGATACAATTGGCATATTACTAATACCAAAATATTTGTTTATTTCATCTAAGGCTGCTGTTGCTCCTCCTCTTCTACAGCTTACTACTGCTGCTCCTAGTTTGTTAGAAAATAAATTTCTTCTTCCATAAAATGCTCTATCCATAAAAGATGATAGCATTCCTGAGGTAGCTGCAAAGTGTACTGGTGTTCCAAATACAAATCCATCTGTATTAGGTACTTTTTCTAAAAATTCATTCACTTTATCCTCTATAAAACATTTTCCTGTTTTTAAGCAACTACCACATCCGATACATCCTGCTACAGGTTTTGTTCCTATCCAAAAATTTTCTGTGTCTATTCCTTGTTTGGCTAATGTTTCCGCTATTTCTTTTAATGCTGTTGCTGTACATCCATTTTGATGTGGGCTTCCATTTACTAATAAAACTTTCATCATTTCCTCCTTATTTTATATATTTTTGAAATACAGCAAAAGCAGTTGGTAATGCATATTTGTTTTTTAACTCCTTTTGCTGTATCCATAAATAACCTTTTAATTCTTCTTGTGTTTCTATTTCATATGCCGTCATATTCCATTCTATGTGTGTAAAAATATGTTTATGTGTTCCTACTTTTTTTATGTTTTTCCCTATTATTTTTTTCTGTTTTAAATATTCCTCTAATTTCTTTTTGGTCATTTTTTCTTTTTGATTTGGGAATTCATACATTCCTGCTAGTAAACCATTTTGTTCTCTTTTTTGAATGGCTATTTTGTTTTTATATTTTAATAAAAATACGGTTATTTCTTCCTTTTTTCTTTTCGTTTTTTTTACCCTGACAGGAATTTGCATTACTAGATTTTCTTTTTTCGCTAGACAAATATTGACTAAAGGACATCTATCGCATAAAGGCTCTCCATTGGGAATACAGATGGTTTCTCCTAATTCCATGATAGCTTCATTGAAGGTTCCTGCTTGTTTTGGTAATATTTCTTGAATTTTTCTTGTCATTTCTTTTTTTGTTTCTAGTAATAATACATCTTTTTTACTTTTTGTTACTCTAGATAAAACTCTTAGTACATTTCCATCTACTGCTGGAACTTTTTGATTAAATGCAATAGAACTTATGGCTCCTGCTGTATATTCTCCTATTCCGGCTAGTGTTATCAAGTCTTGATATGTTTTTGGCATTTTCCCATTGAATTTTTCTTCTATTTGAATGGCTGCTTTTTTTAGGTTTCTGGCTCTGTTATAATATCCTAATCCTTCCCATAATTTTAGTAGTTTATCTTCTTCTACTTTTGCTAAATCTTGTATGGTAGGAAGTTCTTGAATAAATCTATCATAATATTTTTTTACCGCTTCTATTTTTGTTTGTTGTAACATGATTTCTGATATCCAGATATGATACGGATTTTTTCCTTCTCTCCATGGCAGTTTTCTACCTTCTTGCTCATACCATTTGATTAATGGTTCTACTATTTGTTTTAGTTCCATTTTTTCCTCTTATTCATATTTTTAGAGAGGCAACTTGCCTCTCTTTTTTTACTTGGCGGAGTGAGTGGGATTCGAACCCACGGGTCCTTATTCAGGACTACTACAGTTCCAGTGTAGCTCGTTATGACCACTTCGATATCACTCCATTTCTACTTTATTATCATACTTTATTTTTTAAGAAAAAACAAGTATTTTTTCTAATTCTTAACAAAAAATGTTACTAGTTAATGGCTTTTTACTTATTATTACTCTAAAGTATTGATATATTAATATTTTGCAGGCAAGACCCGGATTGTTACGCCCAATCTATGTTTTGCCAAATAATATTAATATATCAATACTTTTGAAATTTTATTTTTTATTCATTAACTAGTAAGATTAAAAACTTTTAATATTCTTTTTTTATTTTCAAAACTCTTAAAGCATTTAGTATTGCAATGACAGAAACTCCGACATCTGCAAAAACTGCTTCCCACATATTGGATAATCCAAAAGCACTTAATATTAGGACAGCCACTTTTATACTAATAGCAAAAATAATATTTTGTTTTACGATTCGCATTGTTTTTTTAGAAATCTTAATGGCATTTACTATTTTAGATGGTTCATCTGTCATGATGACAATATCTGCTGCTTCTATGCTACTGTCTGCCCCTAATCCTCCCATTGCAATCCCAATATCACTAAGAGCTAAAACTGGTGCATCATTGATACCGTCTCCTACAAAAACTAATTTTCCTGTCTGACTTGTTTCTTTTAATAATTTTTCCATTTTTTCTACTTTTCCATCAGGTAATAGTTCTGTATATACTTGGTCAATTCCTATTTTTTTTGCAACACTTTCTCCTACTTCTTTTTTATCTCCTGTTAGCATAATGGTTTTGCTAATATTATTTTTCTTTAATTCTTTTATTGTTTTTTTAGCATCTTCTTTTATTTCATCCGCAATAACAATATATCCTGCATATTTATTTTCAATTGCAATATAAATAATAGTTCCTATTTCTTCACATTTTGAATATTGGATTTTCTTTTGTTTCATTAGTTTTTCATTTCCAGCTAAGATTTCTTTTTCATCCACTTTTGCAATAACTCCTAGTCCAGGTAGTTCTTGTATTTTTTCAATCCTATTATGTTTTATTTCTTTTCCATATGCTTCTCTTATTGATACTGATATTGGATGATTAGAATAACTTTCTGCATGTGCTGTCAGTTCTATTAATTCTTCTTTTGAAATATCTACCGGATGTATTTTTTGTACTTTGAATACCCCTTGTGTTAATGTTCCTGTTTTATCAAATACTACTATTTCTGCTTTTGATAAAGCTTCTAAATAATTACTTCCTTTTACCAAAATTCCCATTTTAGATGCTCCACCAATTCCTCCAAAAAAGCCTAATGGAATAGAGATTACTAGTGCACATGGACAAGATACTACCAAAAATGTTAAAGCTCTATATAACCAATCTATGAATGTTGCATCTTTTAAAATGAATGGTGGTATGATAGCAAGTAAAACAGCTGTAATGACCACAATTGGTGTATAGTATTTGGCAAATTTGCTAATAAAGTTTTCTGATTTAGATTTTTTACTGCTTGCATTTTCTACTAGGTCTAATATTTTGCTAACTGTAGATTCTCCAAATTCTTTTTCTACTTTTATGGTTAATAATCCATTTTGATTAATACATCCACTTAATACTTCATCTCCTGAGTCTACTTCTTTCGGTATGGATTCTCCTGTTAAAGCTGAAGTATCTATTAAGGAATTGCCATCTACAACTATTCCATCTAAAGGTATTTTTTCCCCTGGTTTTATAACTATTGTTTCTCCTATTTTTACTTCTTCTGGATTTACTTTGATTATTTGGTTATCACGTTTTACATTTGCAAAGTCTGGTCTAATGTTCATTAAACTTGCTATTGATTTTCTTGATTTATCTACTGCATAACTTTGGAATAATTCTCCTATTTGGTAAAATAACATAACTGCTACTGCTTCTGGGAATTCACCTATTGCAAATGCACCTATTGTTGCAATTGTCATTAAAAAATTTTCATCAAATACTTTTCCTCTAGTAATATTTCTAACTGCCTTCCAAACAATATCTAGTCCTACAATGCAATAACTTACAATATATATTCCTTTTTTCATCCATTCTTTTGGAAAAGGAATACATAATGCGATTAGAAATAGGATAAATGCAATGATAATTTTTATGGTTCTTTTTTTCATTTGTTACCTCCTAAAGTTCTTCTATTTTTACATCTGGTTCTTCTTTTTTTATTACTTTTTTTACTTTTTTTGTTATTTCTTCTTCTTTTTCTTCTTCACATTCAAAAATTAATTTTTCTGTCATGAAACTGACACTTGCATTTTCTATTCCTTCTATTTTTTGTAGGGCATTTTCTAGTTGTGCTGCACAATTTGCACAATCTAATCCTATTAATTTAAATGTTTTTTTCATTTTTCATTTCTCTCCTTTTATTTTTTATGTTCAATATGCTCAATTCCTAATTCAAATAGCCCTTTTACATGGTCATCATCTAACATATAATAAACTTCTTTTCCTTCTTTTCTACATTTTACAATTCCCGACCTTCTTAATGTTCCCAGTTGGTGGGAAATAGATGATTTACTCATTCCTAGCACATTGGCTATGTCACATACACACATTTCATTTTGGTCAAGCGCAAAAAGGATTCTAGCTCTTGTGGTATCTCCTAATATTTTAAAAAATTCTGCTAATTTATTAAATAAATCACCATCTGGCATTTTTTCTAGTGTTTTATCTACTACTTCTTGATGTATGATGTTACAATCACATATAAACTCATTTCTCGACATATGCATTCCTTCTTTCTTTTGTTTTTATATTTTATGTTGTTTTTGATTGAATTGTTACTCAACTATATTTTTATTATAGTTGAGTATATATTCAATTGTCAAGTACTTTTTATAAATTTTTTAATTATTTGTACAATATTTATTATGTTTTTTATATACTCCGTAAATGTTACTATATTAATATTTTTATCAGGAACTTAGATGTTACTGCTAATATTTATACAACAACCTTTTTTCTAATTTTAAGAATATGAATTGGCATAAAAAAATCTAAAAGTTTTTAGGCTTTTAGATTTTTTTCATATTGTTATTTAATTCATTAGAAAATCAAAAATATTCATTCCTGCTGTTGTTTCTGCTTTGTATAATTCGGTATATCCACATTTAGTACAACTTATGGTAATAAATTTTTTGTTTTGTACATCAAATACTTTGGCAAAGTTTCCTCCTGTTGCTTGAAATTGGTCTTTTTCATATTCTTCATTTTCACATTTAGGACATTTCCATTTTTTCATTTTTTCTTTTCTCCTTTTTTATTTAAATTATAATTATTTTTTTATTAGTTAATGAAAAATAAGTTTTTACTACTATCTAAATAATACATCTTAAAACTACTACTTATTCCTTTGTAACTCGGTTTGCATTTTACTGCTATTAAAATAACACTATTCTAAAACAAATCTGACAATATGTTATTCGATATTATATTTTAAACTCTTTAGCATATTCTACAATTCCTTCTATTTTCTTTTCATCAGAATTTAATTTAATTGCCATAAAATTTTTGCTTTGCACTTCAAAAGGTGCTTTTATTCCATATTTTATAGCAGGAACATATCCAAATCTAGGATAATAATTTTCACTCCCTAATACAACACAATAATGATATCTTAGTTTCTTTGCTATTTTATGCCCTCTATTATTAGTTTACCACCAATTCCTTGTTTTTGATATTCTGGTAATGCAGCTAATGGTGCAAGTGTTAATTCTTCTGCTTCTCCTATTTTTATTTTTGTAAATAAAATGTATCCCACTATTTCATCCTCTATTGTCGCTACTAATGATAACTCTGGAATGAAATTTTCACCTTTTCTTAAATCATTCATTAAATCTTGTTCGTTTCCATTTCTATGTTCTGCAGACGCAAAAGCTGTTTTTATGACATTATATATTTTTTCATAATCTTCTTTAGTTTCTTGTCTTATTTCTAACATTTTCTTCCCCCTAAATCATGTTTGTTTTTCTTATCCATTTAATCTGTATTTTCATTATTATCTCCAATTCTCTCCATTAATATATTTTGTTAGAGCCATAATAAAAGCATATTCTGTTAAATCTATTCTTGAAATTTCATTATGTGTTAACAATTGGATGCCTCCATTATGATTATGCCTTTCTTGGTCTTCTCCTAACCTTGAATTCATTGCTTCACTTAAATTTGTATCTAACACTTTTTGTACCAAATTATCTGGTACAGGAAATGATGGACTTGTACCATAACTTTCAAAATCTCCATTGTCTTCAATTACTGCAATATTAGTAATCATCCATCTACCTAATAAATCATTTATTCCACTTTCAATTCCTAAAAACAAATCTGCTTTGATATTATTTTCTTTTGCATATTTTTTTAGGTTTTTTACTCTGTTTTTAGCGCCTTCATAAATTTCTTTGTTTACAGGTTGATCTGGTACATCAGATTCCACTGATATCCCTTTTACTTCAATATCTTTAAAATAATGTTGTAGAGCTTTTTTAGCGCCTTCTATTTTTCCTGGATTTTTAGTAGCTATTAGTATTTTCATTCTTTTTCTCCTTGTAAAATTATCTCTATTTTTATGAGATGATTTATAAATCTTGTTATTTGATTATTCTTTTTGCTATATAATCTTTTGCACATTTTCTTATATCTTCCATTTTTTAGTTCATATTATTATTTAGTATTTCTACTAGTTCATTATGTATCTTTCCATTAGTCACAAGTAATGTATCAATTTTATTTCTTCTATTTCCTTTTAAATTTGTAACTTTACCACCTGCTTCTTTTACAAATAATTTTCCCGCTGCAGAACTCAGTCCTACACTGGGTTTTACATTTATTACACCGTCTATTTTTCCTGAAGCACACCAACATAATTCAATCGCACCTGAAACTACTAACCTTAATCCTCGTACTTTTGAAGCTAATTTTTCTTCCACATTTAATACATTCTTAATATGTTCATCACTATAATGTGATGTTAGACAAAATGATAAAATACTATTACTTAGTTTATCATTATTAGATACTTCTAATCTTTTCTCATTACAATATGCACCTTTGCCTGCAAAAGCATAATATATATCTTTTTGGCTATAATCGATAACCAAACCAAAAACGGTTTCCTCCTTTTTCTTTAAAGCGATAGATGTTGAAAATAAAGGAATTCCAGCAGCAAAGTTAATTGTTCCATCAATCGGGTCAATAAACCACATATAATCGCTATTTCCTATCATTTCTCCTTTTTCTTCTGAATAAATTGAATGTTCTGGAAACCATTCTTTTATTTTTTCTATTATTTTTGTTTCCATGAAAATATCTACATCAGTTACAATATCGTTAAGTTCCTTATTTCTAACATTTCTATTTAATTTTAATGCTTCTTCATAACTATCTAAAATAATTTTTTGTAAATCTTTTACTAAATTAGAATCTATATCCTTCATTATTAATTATCCTCCAATTTCATTGCATTCTCTATTGCTTTTCTTTGCTTTTCAAAATTTGCTTTTGTTACAGGTATTCTTGCATACATTTTTGTCTTTAAAAAATAATTTAATGTATCAATTGCTTTTAGTGTTTCTTCTGTTCCACTACCGCTTCCTACCGCACAAGCAATAGCAACTATTTTCTTTCCTTTTATTTTGGATTCATCATTAAATGCATCACACCTTTTTAATCTATCAAAAAATGTTTTAGCTGACTCACTCATTATATTAAAACTTTCATTTTTAACTCACTTTCATATTTAATCTACTAACTTATGCTGTTCTGGTGACCATGCTGGTGTACATGTCATAGATATTACACAATAATCAGTATCATAATAGTATTTTTCATTAGGCTCTATTAAAATAGAATCTCCTTTTGAAAACTCAATTTTTTCGTTTTCAAAATTTAATGTTCCTTTTCCTTCTATAACATATATCAGTTCTTTACTTACAAGATTTACTCCATATCCACAATCGGGATATCTCCCATTAATTGTTGCTATACCTAAATCTATTTTTTTATCACAAAATGAATATTCTAATGTTTTACACTTATCACTATTTTTCCCCTTTAAAGCATTATCATATTTAATAACTTCCATTTTTATTATCCTCTCTTTAAATTTTGCCGTATAATGTTGCGAAATTTATATGATTTTCTTTAAATCATCTAGCCATTCAAATCCTTCATTATCCAAATCTTCTAATTCTTCTATTTTAAAATATTTCACTTCTTCAAGTTCCTCTTCTTGTAATTTGCATTCATTTACATCTACATTTTTCCTAATATAATACACTGTAAAATGTGCTTTTTCATTTGTATCCATACTTAAGAATTTTAACTCATCCTTATTTAAAAAGATACCTATCTCTTCTAAAGTTTCACGAACTCCTGCATCAATTGGTGTTTCACCTAAGTCGACTTTTCCACCACATATTCCCCATTTGCTAGGATTAGCTCTTTTAAATCTGCTACGTTTTTGAAGTAAAATTTTATTGTCACCATTAATAATAATTACTCCAACTACTGGTATATAATATCCATTGGGCACATTATTGGGGTCACGTGCCTCCATATGTGTTAAAATTTTTCCTGTTTTATTTCCTGTTTTATCAACTAATTCATGTTTTTCCATTATCCTTGTCATTTTCCTTCCTAGATTTTGTCCGCATCTATTCCTAATTTTTTAAAATTTTCATTAATTTTAGTCATATCGTTATACATACCTTGTTTTAACTCAAATCTGTAATTTTCTTTTTCTATATTCAAATTTTCATCATTATTACTCCCTTTTTTATTTATTGCTCATTTTATATCATAAATTTTATATTTCTATTTCATATTCTAGCAATAATTTTTTAACATCTTCTGCTTGGTTTGGTATAATTTTTCTACCTTTTATTCCCATTTTATTAGCTGTTTTATAATTTTCTTCTGATGGATCATCATCTATAAATAAACATTCTTCTGCATTTAAATGATATCTATCTAAAAGCAATTTATATACTTTTTCATCTGGTTTTTTTATATGTTCATGTGCAGAAATAATGATTCCTGAACATAAAGAAAAAAATTCATTATTTTTAAAATATTCATATGTTAGATTAGCCATATTAGACAAAACAAATAATTTATATCCATTTTTCTTTAATTTTTTTGCTATTTCTACAATTTCTCTATTAATTGTTTGCTTTTTATACCATTCATGTAAAAAATCTTTTGTTAATTTTTCATATTTACATTCATTTCTTTTATTTATTACTTCTATTGCTTCCTCATTAGTCATATCCCCTAAATCCATTAAATGCCATTCTGGAGCATGAAATATTTCATCATATATGTATTTTATTTCATCTTCTTTTTGCGTAAAACTATTAATTATTTGCTTTTGATTATAATTTATAATTACGTTTCCTAAATCAAATATTATATTTCTTATCATTTTTATTTTCCTTTCATATCAATTTTCAATAAGGGTATTAAATAATTTCTTTTTGGATTTTTTAATTCTTTTAATTCCTTTACTGCATTTTCTTTTTTAAAGAAATGTAATTTCTTAAATTCTACCTCTAAATTGTTTTCTTTTAGGTATTTGTAATAATTATTAAAATAATTTTGAATTTCTTTTACTGTCATTTTAATTTTAGCTTTTGAAAATAATTGAACTCCTGGTTGCTCATTATCTTCTGAAACATACATATAACTTATTTTATTATATAAAATACTTTTTTTATCCTTTAAATCTATGTTTAATTCTTCTCTTGCTTCTCTTATTATTGTTTGCTCTACTTCTATTTTTTCTCCAACTATATCTGTTTTGTCTATTCCTCCACCTGTTACTTGTAACATTGTTGGATATGAAGTATTGTCATCTAATTCTCCAACTATATAATATCCATCTATTGTTTCTAGTAAGCAACCAGCACTTAAATTTTTGCATTCATACTCATTTGGACATCCTATTCTTTCTCCATATAGATAATGAGCATAATCTGATTTTTTGCAAATTATTTCTACTTTATCATCTTCTATATTAAATTCTGAAACACAAAGTACTTCTCCATTCCATATATTAGCTCCCTGTTTTTTCATATTTTCAAAATTTTCATTTATTTTATCTTTTAATCTAATTGGTAATTCTATATTTTCATTTTTTAATATTACTTGTACTTTTTTATTTTCAATTTTATATATCATAATTCTCTCCTTTTTGAAAGTTGCAACGTAACCTTGCAACTTTCACATTTTCTTATTTATATCATAAAATTTTTATAAATACAATTATTTATAATATTTAACTTTTTAAACTTTTCAAATATCTAAAAAATCCCAAAAAAATAACAGATAATTTCTTATCTGCTATTTATGGCTCGTTTGACGCTTCCGTTCGCGAAGAATACGAGCTTGTATTTATAATTATATTTCATAGTTTGATTCTATGATTATAATTTAACATAATATAAATATTTTTGCAAGAGTTTTATTTAAAAAAATAAATTTTTGATTCTCCTTTTGTATTTACCATAAAATCTGAATCCTCTAAAGCTTTCTTAATTAAATCCTTTTTATATGGAACATGAATTGTCGGAACTTTATCTAAAGAATTCCTAAATACAGGCAATTTTTCCCACATATTTTTTACTTTTTGTGTTATTCTATTATCTTTAGCAATATCTTCTTTCTCCTTAAATTCTGGATATACAACTATTACAGGTAATCCACAAGTGTTTATTCCATAATCAATTTCTTCCCTTAGAGCTCTACTATTTTGTGTAACAGAACTTAAAATTAATATTATATTTTTTGAATTTCTTAACCTATCATGTAATCTTGGTTTTAATGTATTTTCCCAATCACTCCCATCCCTTACATTATAATTTTTATCATGCGAGTCATTAAAAGGAAAGTTCTCATCAGCCTTTTTCCATGCTCTGAATAAATTATAAGTATTAAAATCTCTTGTTGCAGCAGCTCCTAAATTACTTTCTGCGAATGGTTCGCTAACATAAAATGCTGAATAATTTCCATTTCTATATGCCATTTGTTTTTCCTCCTTTATTTATTATTTATTGTACTTACAATATTTTTTAACTTTACTAAAGAACACTCTTTCATCTTTTTTTCTGAAATAATAATATTAATTTTTGCTTCTCCAGCAATTATAGATGAGGTCTTTAATGAAAAAATTATTTGTTCTAAATATTCTTCATACGATAGTGTTGGATTTATCCTTGCTAATCCTGTACCTATAACAGGTATATTTATAATTCTTCCGTTATGTATTCTATCAATTTCATTCCAGAATTTATTTAAAAATTCCAAATATTCTGGCATTGATAAATATGCTTCATTTTTTTCATTAAACTTTGATAATGCTGTCAAAATATAATCATCTATCAAAATTGTACTTGCAATTGCATATCTTTTTTTCTTTCCTCTTTTTCTTTCTTTAACTTCAATACAATCAACATCTTTTAATTGCTTCGAAATTTCCATATTTAATTTCTTTAATTTTTCGTTATTATTTCCAATATATCTCTTAACAAATATTCCATGTAATGTAGTATCTGATATAATATTATTATCAACCTGAGTATCAAAATATTCATTTACTGGTATAACCTTTATACCCTCTTCTTCAAACAAATCTCCACTTTTTATAACTAGAGATACTTTCCCTATTTTAGCATTTATTCTTCTTAAAAAAAATTTATTATATACATATTCACATATGTATATTACTGAAAAGATAATAACAAAAGAAATTGAAATAATTATTCCTATCAACCATTTATTACTATCTTCTATACTTCCTGTAAATGCAAGTATTAAACTAATTATTGTTGCTATTACTGAAAAAATATCCCAACTTCTTTTTAATAATAATAAATCAAAAAATTTCTGTTTTATTTTTTACACCTTCTTTCAAATTTTAAGTCAACAAAAATAAATATTCTATTATTCATTTTCTATTTTTTTGCTCTATTTCTTAATGCACTTGCAGCAACAGATTTTTGTATTTTAGATGTTTTACTACTTCTTAATTGCTTACTAGCTTTCTTCGCTACTTTCTTAGATGTTCTTATTTTATTTGTCATGCATATTCCTTTCTAGAGCTTTATTATATTCATAAGTATTTACAAATCTATATTTTTGTTTTATACTAAAAATATGTATAGAGAGTGCTAATTTTTATACATACTTTAAGGGCTGTTTTAATATAGCTCTTTTTCTTTGGTTTCTTTTATGACTAACTCTTAAAAGTCATTATTTTTTAAAATCAATTTTAATTATTTTCCCTATTTCTTCATCTTCATTATTTTTTAATTTTCCAGGTTCTAAACCTATAACTCTCTCAATTTCTTCTCTCTCTAGCCATATTCCGTTATTATGTAAATTATTTAAAAATTGATTTGGTGTAAATTTATTATTATCTAACAACATATTAGTGGCTAATCTTATTAATGTAGGTTCTTGTATTTTTATAGTATCATCCAAAGGTTCACTATTTCTGTATCCTTTGGCATAATACTGCTTTATCAAATACTGCAATTGATTCCTAGTTATAACCTCTAAGTCAGCTGCCCTCATTAACATAGCTAAAATAGATACTTTCCATTTTTTTTTCAATTCCTCATAAAACTTCAAATTAGTTGGATATATAAGATCTTTTAAAAAGCTCTTTTCTGGTAATAATAATTCTGCTGCAAATTTATCCGCTTCTCTCTCCATTTCTCTAAATTCTTCTCTTGAAAGTGTATCCATATCAATGTTAGTATTATGAAGTATTACATGTGCTAGTTCATGTGCTGTATTAAACTGTCTTCTAGCAAAAGATTTTTTTTCATTTCCTACAACAATGCAAAAATATTCTTTTCCATTAATTTTTACATAATGAGTAAATGCATCTATATCCATAGTGTTAGTATTTATGCTGCTTAATATAAATCCATTCATTTCCAGCACATTTATAATATTAGAAATAGGTTTATCGCCAAGACCCCAATAGTTTCTAATTGTTTGTGTGATTATTTTATAATTTCCATCTGCTATATCATTACTATCAATTTTAGGAATATTTAACTTTGGAAATTCTATGTAATTTTCTAGAAATTTATAAATTTCTATTATTACTGTAGCTTTTTTTGTTTGAACTATTTTATCTTTTTTATTACTAGAGAGTAATGCTCTAAAATATGTATTCATTTCATCTGTTACAATATTTCTTGCTGTATAAAAGAACTCAATTGGAAATTTTAGTTTTTCTGAAATTTCAGCAACTGTACTAAATAATGGCTGCTGACTATCTTGCATTGATTCATATTGTGATATAATTTGCTTTGATTTACCTATTTCAGTTCCTAATTCTTCCATTGATAATCCTCTATACAATCTTGCAAATTTTAAATTTTCACCATAAAATTTTTTTGATATATCTAACATACAAAAACTCTACCCTTCTTTTTCTTCCTTTTTTTCTTCTTGTTTTTTTATTTTCAAAATATTTTCCTCAAAATCATCTTTTATTTTAATAATAGGCTTATCTTCATTACTATTATCATCATTTTCAAAATTATAATCAATAATTATTGACTCTTTCCACATTTCTTCATATATACAATTTAAATTCATATCATATACGCCTAGTTGTATACTTGGAAATTGTTTATTATCATCATTTATTACAATAATACAATATCTATTTACAATTGCTTCCACTCCAGTTAATAGTTCTTTTTTAGTTTTTTCTCTATATTCATTATTAGATTCTATTGTAAATAAATTTAACTGACCTTCTCCAACTTCTATGTCACAATTTATACTAGTCAACGCCCATAAATAATGTGAAAATTTTCTTTCTTTTTTTACTTTCTCTATATTACTTTTTTTCATTATGCTATAAATAGTATGATATTCTTCATCTAATATTAAATCAAATGAAAATCTTCCTCTTTTAGCTTTAATCACTTTTAATCTAGTATTTTTTAAAGTCTCAATTACTTTCGAACCCACGAAGTCCCAAACTAACATAGAATAAGCATTTCTATGATGTAAATTATTTTCAATATATACTTCTTTTACATCGTTTAACATAGCAGATATAATTGTATTAGAGATTATATTTTTTTCTTCTGTACTTAGATAACAAAATTCTTGCATACGATTCTCCTTTATTAAATTTATACATACATATTATCATTTTATTTTTTTATTGTCAATATTAAAAGTATGATTTTTTTCTTTTTTTTGTTTTTTTGTCCGCTTTTTTTGTCTTTATATAAAAAAGATTCCGATTTATTCGAAATCTTTTTTTATTTTTTATTTAAATATTTCTTTCATTATTCCATTCTTCATATCATGAATATTATAAATATTATCCATACTATCAAATGTTTCTTTTAAGTTATTTCTAGCTGAGATCCATCCCATTCCATCTGTAAACCATACAAATTCAAATCCTACAACTTTTTCTGCCTCTTCTGCTATCATTTTATAACTTCTTGCTGTTTCATTAAGTTTTGAACCACCAGCAGCATAAAAGTTAGTTTCTATTCCATAAATACAATTATCAGTTTTTATTACATAATCAAATCGCTTAGTTGCTTGATTTTTATTACTTATAAAAGACATATCTAGTTTCCATTTATTTTCTATATCCTGTAAGTACATCTCTTTAAAATATGTTTCATTTTTCTTAAAACCTGCTTTTTGAATAAATTTTTCCACTAAATCTTCCATTAAATGTCCGCCACGATTTTTTCTAGCATTAGAATTTAGTCCAGATTCAACACCTAAAACATAATCATATAAATTATTAACTAGATGTTTTTCTAATAACTCAAATAGACCTGTTTCTCTCATAAACACTTTATATTGCTCTACATCATAATTCATTTTTTTAAAATTATATTCAAATTTATTTCCATCATCATCTAAAACAATTATTTCATACTGTCTGACTGCTAATAATATAGGTATACATTTTAAAACTTCAGGATATTTTCTTACTAAATCTTCAAATTCTTTTTCTACATTTTTACTACCAATTAAAGAATTTAACATATTTAGTTCTATTTTATATATTTCAGCATTCTTATATATCGTTTCAAAATCTATGTAATATTTATAATTAGCAATACTATCTGTAAAAGTAAGTAGCCATTGTGCAAAATCTCTTTTCATAATAAATCCTCCTTTATTTGTTCATATCTTCTTATTGATAAATCTAAATATTCTTTTGAATTATCTATTCCTATGTATCTTCTATTTAATTTTACTGCTGAAATTCCTGTTGTACTACTACCACAAAAAGGATCTAAAATTAAATCATTTTCATTCGTCGATGCTAAAATTATTCTTTCTAATATTTCCAAAGGTTTTTGTGTTGGATGTTTTCCTTGTCTCTTTTCTGATGGCTTTGTTAGCGAAGTTGTCCAAACATCTTTCATTTGTTTATTACTATTCAGTTGTTTCATTACATCATAATTAAATGTATATTTTACATTCTTTAAATCTTTTCTTGCCCACAAAATTGTTTCTGTTGAATGTGTAAAAGTTTTACAAGCTAAATTAGGTGGTGGATTAGTCTTTTGCCAAGTTATATTGTTTATAATTTTAAATCCTTCTTCTTCAAGAGCCATTCCTATCGAATAGAT
>CALXCD010000013.1 GCA_944386715.1 uncultured Clostridia bacterium | reverse complement strand
AGGAAAATTTGACAAAAAAATTAAGCACTTTCAATGCTTATATCGATTTTATATTTAATTAACTGTCAAATTCCCGGTTTGGAGAAAAGAAAAAAGAGGACAAAAAACCAGAAGAAGTCATCCATGAATTAGATGAAGAATTTGAAGATCCAAGAGCAAGTGATAGAAGAAGATAAAATTTTTTTAAAAAAATGTTGCAATAAATTGCCAATAATAGTATAATAAAAAAGGTAGCATAATAATATATACAAATATTATTAAAAAAGAGAGGTAAAAAAATGGATTATTTATATATACTAAGAGAAGCATTAGTATGGACAATAACCATATTCTGGTTATATCAAATCATGGTAAGTTTATGCTCATTAGTAAAATTAAAAGACAAACCATTAAAAATAAAAAAAGACCACAGATTTATGGCAATTATACCAGCTCACAATGAAGAGGCTGTAGTAGCAAATTTAATAGAAAGTTTAAAAAAGCAAACTTACAATAAAGATTTATATGATATTTATGTGATTGCAGATAATTGTACAGACAATACTGCAAAAGTTGCAAAACAAGCAGGAGCAATTGTCTATGAAAGATTTGACGAAACAAAGAAAACAAAAGGATATGCATTAAACTGGTTTTTACAACAAAAAATAAAAGAGAATGCTCCTTATGATGCATTTTTCATTTTTGATGCAGATAACATTGTAGATAAAAACTTTATTAAAAATATGAATAAAAAATTATGCCAAGGAGAAGACGTAGTTCAAGGTTATAGAGACATTAAAAATCCATCTGATAACTGGATAACATCAGGATATGCACTATTTTACTGGACAATGCATAGATTCTACCATTTAGCAAGATATAATTTAGGTCTATCACCATTATTAAACGGAACAGGATTTATGGTAAGATTTGATGTCGTAAAACCACAAGGATGGGATACAGTCACCTTAACAGAAGATATAGAGTTTTCTTTAAAAAGAATCATTGCAGGAAAAAAATTAGGTTGGGCAACAGATGCTATTGTATATGATGAACAACCAACAGGATTTAAACAATCTTGGTCACAGAGAAGTAGATGGACAGTAGGTCATATGCAATGTATAAAAGAATATACTAAACCATTAGCACAAGCAGCAAAAGAAAATAAGACAATGATGAATTTTGACGGCTTATTATATATAGTAGGAAGTATACCAATGTTTGTCATTACTTTAGTATTATTAGCAACTAACTTTTTAATGTATGCAGGTAATGGTATGACAGAAATGGAATTAGTAGTAAATATTCTAAGATATTTAATTCCAACATTCCTTTTACCAATAGGAACAGCACTAATCGTTATGATGTTAGATAGAAGACCAATCAAGCCAATGATAAAAGGATTACTATGTTATCCACTATTTATGGGGTCATGGCTACTAATCAATTTTAAATGTCTATTTAAAAGAGAAACAACATGGGAAAAAATCAATCATGTTAGAGATATTAAAATTGCAGATGTATCAGAAACATCAGAAATTGTAGAAAAAGTATAAAAATAAATAAATTAAATAAAAAACTCAAGTAAAAAGCTTGAGTTTTTGTGCATTTTGCATTGCTATCTTCGTAAAAATCATATATAATAAAAAGAGAGACTATAATGAAAAGGAATGAAAATGAAGAATCATATAAAAAATACGATTATATTAATCATTTTGTTAATCATATTATATTTTGCTTATCAATTCTATCAAGAAAATAATTTCAATGACTTTGTTAGAAAAGAATCTGATTTATATACAGCTGAATTCAAAAGAGATAATGAAGTAAAATATTCTAACCAAAGAAGTTATCGAATAAAAACAGACGAATATAATGATGCCATGTTTTCAAAAGAAATTAATGTAAATAAAAATACACCATATAAAGTAACCTGTATGGTAAAAACAAATAATGTACAAACAGAAGAACAAAAAACAGGAATTGGAGCTCAAATTGCAATTTCAGACACGACAGAAAGGTCAATAGCATTAACAGGCACCAATGAATGGCAAAAAATAGAATTAATATTTAATAGCAAAGATAGGGAAAAAGTAGAAATTGGATTCAGACTAGGAGGATATCTAGGAAAAGCAAAAGGAGAAGTCTGGTTTTCAGATATCACTATAGAAGAAGGAATTGCAGAAGAAAATACGAATTGGAACTTTGCCTGTTTCTTTTTCAAAAATACCAATGTCACTATTAACCAAAAAGAAATAAAATTAACCATTAACTCAAATGATATATCTACTATTACAGATACGATTCATCGATTTGAAACATCAACCCAAGAATTATCTAACCAAAAGATGAAAGCAAATTGTGATATCTATGAAATAGAAACACCAATAACTAGTCTATCCTATGATAATGAATTTGGGTATTATGTAGCACCAGAAGATATAGAAAAACAAATAAAAGATATCATAAACCAAAAAGATTATGATCATATTTTTGCAATAGTAAGACTAGGAGATGAAGAACACCAAACAGATATTAAAATAAATGATTGGATAGGATTAGGTTCCATGGACTATTATGGAATTGGTTTCTCTAATATACGTTTACCAAATGATTCCAAAAGCTATATATATAAATATAGCAGAGGAATAAATCAATTCCCAGAAGAAGTATTTTTACATGAATTTCTACATTCTTTGGAAAGGAACGCAGAAGAATATGGATATCAAATACTAGCATTACATGATTATGAAAAATATGGATATCAAAATGAAGCAATTTATGGGCAAAAAAAATGGTATCAAGATTATATGAACAAAAATATAAAATCAAATGATGGTAACTTAGGACTACCAGAAGAAATATATAAATTAAAACCAGCTAAAAAAAGTAATTTTGACTATTCTTATTCTTTAGATTATTTTAAAGAACCAGAAAATATCATAGAAGAAATAAGAGAACTTTTCAATCACATAATAAATAATGTGAGGGGTATTGTAAAAATATAGATTCAAATAGAAAATGAAATAAAAATAGAAAATAAAGGAGCAAAAAAATTGAAAGTATCAGATTTTAAATATGATTTACCAGAAGAATTAATTGCGCAAACACCAATCAAACAAAGAGACCGTTCTAGATTGATGGTGCTAAACAGAAATAAGCAAACAATAGAACATAAAATTTTCAAAGACATAATAGATTATTTAGAACCAGGAGATGTTTTAGTAAGAAACAATACAAAAGTATTGCCTGCAAGATTATACGGAAAAAAAGAAACAGGAGCAAATGTTGAATTCTTGTTATTAAATAATATCGAAGGTGATATATGGGAATGTATCGTACGTCCAGGAAATAAATTACATGTAGGAACTAAAGTGGTTTTCGGAGAAGGACTATTAAAAGCAAATATATTAGAAGTAATGCCAGGAGGAACTAGAAAAGTACAGTTTGAGTATCAGGGAATTTTCAATGAAATTTTAGACCAAATTGGATTAATGCCATTACCACCATATATCCACGAAGAACTAAAAGAAAAAGATAGATATCAAACGGTTTATGCAAAATATGAAGGGTCAGCTGCAGCACCTACAGCAGGATTACATTTTACACCAGAATTATTAGAAGAGATACAAAAAAAGGGCATATCTGTTGCAAATGTAACCTTGCATGTTGGAATAGGAACTTTCAGACCAGTGAAAGAAGAAACAGTAGAAAATCATGAAATGCATTCAGAACATTTTTATATCAAACAAGAAGATGCAGATAAAATAAACCAAGCAAAACAAAACGGCAAAAGAGTAATAGCAGTAGGGACAACTTCTTGTAGAGTATTAGAAACCATTGCAGATGAAAAGGGAATGGTAAAGCCTACAGAAGGAGATACACAAATTTTTATTTATCCAGGATATCACTTTAAATGTCTAGATGCTTTAATTACCAACTTCCATTTACCAGAATCTACACTATTAATGTTGGTATCTGCACTAGCAGGAAGAGAATATATCATGAAAGCTTATCAACAAGCTGTCAAAGAAAAATATAGATTTTTTAGTTTTGGAGATGCAATGCTTATTATGTAAGTTGTCATTTAAACCTGGAACCAATGCCAAAAAATTGGCATTCAAACCTGGAACCATTGCCAAAAAAGAAAGGTAGGAAAATAAATGAAACCAGCAGTAACTTATGAATTAATACATGAATGTAAACAAACAGGAGCAAGAAGAGGAGTTGTTCACACACCTCATGGAGATATTCAAACACCAGTATTTATGCCAGTAGGAACACAAGGCACAGTAAAATCTATGACACCAGAAGAATTAAAAGAAGAAGTAAAAGCACAAATTATTTTATCTAATACTTATCATTTATACCTAAGACCAGGAAATAAAATTGTAAAAGAAGCAGGTGGACTTCATAAATTCATGAATTGGGACAGAGCGATATTAACAGACTGCGGAGGATTCCAAGTTTTTAGTTTAAGTGATTTGAGAACAATAACAGAAGATGGAGTGGAGTTTAAATCACACTTAGATGGAAGTAAACACTTTTTTTCACCAGAAAAAGTAATGGAAATAGAAGAAGACCTAGGAGCAGATATTATCATGTCTTTTGATGAATGTTGCCCATATCCATCTACTTATGAATATACAAAACAATCGATGGAAAGAACCACTAGATGGGCAAAAAGATGTAAAGAAGCACATAAAAATACAGAAAAACAAGCATTATTTGGAATTATCCAGGGTGGATTTTATGAAGATCTAAGAAAACAAAGCGCAGAAGATTTAATAAAATTAGATTTACCTGGATATGCTATTGGTGGAATTAGTGTGGGAGAGCCAAAAGAAGAATTTTTAAAAATTTTAAGATATACAGCACCACTGATGCCAAAAGATAAACCTAGATATTTGATGGGAGTCGGCTCACCTGATTACTTAATAGAAGCAGCAATCGCAGGAATCGATATGTGTGATTGTGTATTACCAACTAGAATTGCAAGAAATGGAACAGCCATGACTTGGAATGGAAAAGTGGTAGTAAGAAATGCTACTTATGAAAGAGATTGGTCACCATTAGATGCAGAATGTGATTGCTACACTTGTAGAAATTATACAAGAGCCTATATTAGGCACTTAATTAAAGCAAATGAAATTTTAGGAGTAAGATTGCTTTCTATTCATAACTTAAGATTCTTGACTAAATTGATGGAAAGAGTTAAAATAGAAATAGAGAGAGATAATTTAGGAAACTTTAAAGAAGAATTTTATCAAAAATATGGATATAAAAAGTAAAAGGGGGAGGGATACAAATGAATTTAATGGAAGAAAGTTTTAAACCAAAAAAAGAAGATAAGTCTAAAAAAATGGCAAAAATAGTTTTAGTTTGTATTGTATTAATAGTGTTTATCATTATAGGCGTTGCTATAGCAATGGTATATGTGCAATCTAATACTTTAAAATTAACAATTAACGGAGTGGCAAATGAAAAAGTAAAACAAATGTTAGTGTTTGATGGCGATAAAATATATGTACCTATTAAAGATATAGCAAGTTATTTAGGATATGAATGTTATAATGGAGAATATAATGATAAATCAGAAGACCCTAGCAAATGTTATATTCAAGGAGAAAATGAAATAACAAACTTTTCTTTAAACTCCAATAAGATATATAAGTTAAATTTACAAGAAAAAGATGCTAATTATGAATATTTTTATATTGATGAACCTATCATTGCTAGAAACGGTGTATTATATACCACAACAGAAGGAATGGAAACAGCTTTTAATGTTAGTTTTGAATATAATGAAGCAGCAAAAACAATTACCATATTCACATTACCTTATTTAGTACAAGGATATTCTTCTGTGGTATTAGATTATGGATATGTAGAATTAAGTGATAATTTTACAAATCAAAAAGCAATTTTACAAGATATGTTAGTAGTAAAAAAAGACAAAGAAAACAATAAATACGGAGTAGTAGAAGCATCAACAGGAAATACAATTATAGAAGCCAAATATGATAATATTACATATCTACCAAATTCAGGTGAATTTAAAGTAGAAAGCAATAAAAAAGTAGGAATCATTACCAAAACAAAAGATACCAGAGTACAATTAATATATGATTCTATTGAATTAATGGATAGTGATGCAGGATTATATGTAGTAAAAAGAGATGATAAATATGGAGTTATTGATACAAGAGGAAATATAAAAATTTACGTAGAATATGATGAAATTGGAATTGACCCAAGTCAATTTGAAAAAAATGATATTAAAAACGGATATATTTTAGTAAATAATTTAATTCCTGTACGTAAAGATAAATTATGGGGCTTATATAACAAAAATGGAAAATTAATCGTAGATATTGAATATGATAGTTTTGGATATATTGCTTCTAGCAATAAAGATGCTATGAATTTATTAGTAATACCGAATTATGATGTTATTGTTACATGTTCTAATAAGAAATATGGATTGATAAATTCATCAGGAAGAGTATTAATAGGAACTCTTACAGATGATATCTATTTAACCATTGAATCTGGAGAAAATCGTTATTATATGACATATAATAATAATAAATTAGATGTAGAAGAATATTTAGATAGTCAAGGAATTGTAGCAAAAGATGAAGATGGAACAGTTCTAAATGCTAACGAAGTAAAACAAAATGATAATAATACAAATACAACTGAAGAACAAAATGATGAACAAAATAATGTCGAGCAACAAAATGAAGTGCAAAATAGTAATAATGAGCAACAAAACGGGCAACAGGAAGAAAGTAGCCAGCAATCAAATGATGAACAAAACAATGGAGAGTAATAATATAAGGAATGATAAAATAAATCACCATCAAAAAAATTACAAATTTTGATGGTGATTTATTTTTGTTCATAAGGTTCGCTAATATCAGTAATACCTAATAAATAATCAACAGAAGTATGATAATACTTTGCCAATTGAATCAAAATTTTAGTCGGAATATCATTTTCACCAGTTTCATATTTAGAATAACCGGTTTGAGACATATTTAAAATTTTAGAAATTTCTTTTTGTGTTAAATCATGGTCTTCGCGTAAAGCTCTAATCCTATGATATACATTTCCATTATTCGTCAAATTCTATCCCCCCTATAAGACAAAAATGCTACAATCTATGTTAAATATATTGTAGACAAAATTCAAAAAAATATTTAAATTTCGGACAATATAAGCCCTCAAAAAGATTTTAAAATATGAAAAAAAAAGTATTGACTTTTAACCTGAAATAGGTTAGAATATACCCAGATAACCTGAAACAGATTACAAAAATAGTTATAAGGGGGTGAAATTTTTTAAAAAAGTGAGTATGACAATTTACCATAGAGCCAGAAGAGCAAAAAAAAAGCAACTAAATAAGAAAAAAGTCACAACTTGTCTACTTTTAGGAGTTATTCTTTGTTCTGTTATTTACTTATTAGTAAGCAACAAGATTTGGGCGATAGAAGATGAAAATGTACCCGATACTGCTACAAGTGAAGAAGTAAAAGAAGAAGAAGTAGCGGCTCCTATTGAAGAAGAAAAAGATGAATTATCTGATGTAGAAATCCCAGCAACAATGGGAAAATATGAGGTGTTAGGACAGCTTGTAATAGAAAAAATAGGAGTAACCAAAAACATTTTAAATATTTCAGAAGATGCATCTTTAAAATTATCGGTTGCGAAGCTATACGGTCCAGATGTAAATGCGTCAGGAAACTTTTGTATCAGCGGTCATAATTGGAACAACATGTTAAAAAGGTTGTCTGAGATGCAGGTAGGGGACATATTTTATATGATTAATAGAGAAACAAAAACAAAAGTAAACTATCAAATTTATAATATGTACACTTGTGTCCCAGAAGATTTATCATGTTTGGACCAAAATGATGATGGAAAAAGAGAAGTAACTCTTATTACATGCAATCCGGGAGGGTTGACAAGGCTTATTTGTAAAGCCAGAGAAATTTAAAAAAGTATAGGAATATACCATACAAAAAGAAAAAAGAAAGGAATGAAAGAAAAATGAAAAAATCAATATTAGGAATAGTAATAATCGCTATGGTAGTAATAGCAATGATGGTAGGAAATGTTAATGCAGCAAACTTAGCTGTAAATAATGCAGAGGTAAAAAAAGGAGATGTTGTAACAGTTAGTGTTAATACAGAAGAAGCTTCACAAGCAGTAGAATTCGTATTAAACTATGATGCAACAAAATTTGAATATGTAGCTGATTCAGCAGCATCTACATTAGGAGCACCAATTGTAAATGCAAGTGAAGCAGGAGTAATAAGATTAGTAGTAACAGACCCAATCAAAACAACAAATGCAGTAACATTACAATTTAAAGCAATAGAAGATACAGAAGGAGCAGTTTTCACTGCAAGTAATTTTTCAACAGATAAAGAAGAAGAATTAACAGCAGCAAGTGTTACAGTTAAAGTTGTAACAGAAACACCAGTTGAACCAGAAAATCCAGTAGATCCAGAAACACCAGAAGAACCAACAACACCAGAAACACCAGCAGACAATAATGAAGGAACAACAACAAATAATAATACAAATGCAAATGAAAAAGTAGGTACAAATGGTCAAGTAATTACAAAATTACCACAAACAGGAACACCAATGTTCATTGGAGCAGCAGTAGTAATTGCGTTAGCAGGAGTAGCATTAGTAGTAAGAAAAAACAGAAAATAATTTGAAAAGATATGAAAATAATATGAAGATTAGAAAGAAAAAATTTGTACTTTTTTAGGAGGAATGAAAAGTGAAAAAAAATTTTAAAATTGTATCATCCTTAGCATTAGCAGGACTTTTAGCTACTAATGCAATGGGAGTAGTTTCAGCTGCAACAGCAAATGACCAAATAACAACAGAACCAGTAGGGGTTTATAAAAAATTAGTAGAAGGAAAAACAATAGTTCCTTTTGTACTAACCAATAGAGATGATGTATTAACAATTAAAGATATTAAAGAAAGTAAAGAATTTAATATCACAAAATTTAATGGTCTATCTATTTCAGATGAAAATACAGTAGTAGGAACTGGAGATACCTTTACATCAAATGGTCAAGAATATACAGTAGTAGTATATGGGGATGTAGATGGAAATGGAAAAATCAACAGTACAGATGCTTTACAATTAGAAAAACATATTACAGGTATTGAAAAATTAGATGCTGTACAACAAGAAGCAGCAGATATTGTTAATAATGCAAAATTAAATTCTACAGATTCATTAACAATTAAGAAATACGTAGTTGGATTAACAGATGAAATCATCGATGTATTACCAGAAAAAGAAGAAGAAGTAATCAATTCTAACTATGAAATTCAAGTAAATGAAAATGGAATGATAAACAGACAAACTGCAGCAAATACAAAATTAAAAATAAAGGTTGCTAAAACATTAGATAAAGCAGCAACTTATGCTGTATATGCAAAAACTGCAGATGGAGAAGCTGTACAAGTGGGAACAGTTACAGTTCCAGCTCATACAGATTATTTAGAAACAAATGTTAATCTATCAGGATTAGAAGATGGAAAAGTTACTATTACATTTGTAGAAGATAAAACAGTTGTAGCAAAAGTAGAAGCTGAGAAAAATATAGTAGAACCAGTAGCTACTAATGTAACAACAAAACGTACTAGTACAAAACAAGCAACACTTTCTTTAGAAAAATGTGGAGAAAGTGACATTGTAAAAGTACACTATTTAGTACAACCAATTGATGAAGCTACCAAAACAGATGTAGCAGACTTAAAAGAAACTATCAACGTTTCTAACAATAAAGTAGAAAATGAAACTGTTGCAACAGAATTAGAAACTGCAAAAGCATATAAAGTTACATATGCATTAGAAAATACTTATGGTTCTGTATCTGATATCGAAACAGTAGTTATTACAAGTGATGCTGCTGATATCAAAGCAGAAGAAAAAGTAGAAAAAATTACAAATCCAGACCTTAGCAAAACAGATAGTGCTGTATTTACATGGGATGCAAAATCTGGAAAAACTTATGCAGTAACATTATATAAAGATGGAAATCCAGTAAAAGCTGTAGAAGTAACAGAAGGAAGAGTAGACTTCACAGCAGATATGGATGAAGTGGGAACTTACCAAATTGCAGTTTTTGTAAAAGGTGATGACAAAGGACTTGAAACATCAAGTTCAGAAGTAACAAAATCTGACGAAGTAAAAGTAACAAATTTAGCAGCACTTACAAACTTAAAAGTAGAAAATCAAAAAGATAATAAAGTAAAAATATCTTGGGATAACAGTAACAAAAAAGAAGATTTCGGAACTTATCAAATAGATTTATACACTGTTAATGAAAAAGGAGAAGAAATCAAAAATACAACAATAACAGCTCCAGAAAATGACAAAAATGAAGTGACATTTACAATTAGTCCAAATACAATGTATCTTGTAAAAGCAAAAGTTGTTGCAAAAGATGGTCAAATAGCCGTATTAGACTCAGAAGAAGCACAAACACAAGAATTCTATCAAGTATCTGCTCCAGTAATTTCTGCAAATACTGATATTGGAACTAACTATGTAACATTAGAAGTTGCACCAATTCAAATTAACAACAAAGAAGTAGCATATTCTGTAAAAGTATATGATGTAAAAACAGACAATGATGCTACAGAAGCAAGATATACTTTAAAAGCAACACAAACAGTAGAAATAAAAGATGGAAAAATGACAGTTACAGGATTAGAACAAAATAAAACTTATGCATTTAAAGTAATTGCTACAGTAGATGGAAATGAAGTAGAATCTGTTTATAGTGCAGAAGTGAAAACTTTAATGGAAATTAAAGATTTAACAGTTGGTACACCAGAAGAAGCTATCAAAGAAAATTCTGGATTAGTTGCTGTAGATGGAACAAATATCATTATCAATGGAAAAACTCTAAGTAGAGGAAATTATTCAGGAGTAACTTCTGATAAAATAGATAAAGAATATAAAATTATTGAAGCTTTAGAAAACGGAGATAAAGTAACAATTAATGAAGATGCTACTGCAATCACAGTAGAATTAGATGGTGGAGCTTCTGCAAATGTTGCTTTAAGAGATTTTAGTGCTATTGATTTATCAAAAACTACAATTTCTATCAAGAGCAATAAGTTCAGCAAAACAATTAAAGGAACCTTTAAAGGAATCGAATTAGCTGGAACAGAATCTATCTTTACTCTAACAGATGCTAATGCTGAAAAAATCACATTAAACAATGGTGTTGAAGTAAATGGGGATAAAGAATATACTGTAAAAGAAAATGCAACAGTTACTATCAATAGCATTAAAATAGGAACAGAAAAAGAAATTGCAATTGATGCAATAGGTGCAAGTTTAAGTCTAGATGCTGGTAAAGAAGCAAATAACCTAGTATTTGAAAACAAAACAGATAATGCAGTAATCATATTCCGTGGTTTAGGTGATAATACTTCTGAACAAACAGGAACTATCACTATGAAATCTAATGGTGGAAGCATTACTGTAAAATCTGATAAAGTTAATATTAGTAGTAAACTTGATATTCAAGTAAATAACGGAGATATTGATATTTCTGAAGAATCTATTACAGGTGAAAAGAATATTAGTATCGCAAAAGATGCAAATACTACTATTAACGCAATTGCTAAAACAAAAGCACCAGTTACTTTAACAAACATCGAAGCTAAAGACTACACAGATGAAGAAATTGAAACAATGTTTGGTGAAGATGTAGTGGTAGAAGAAGTAAGAGCATATATTAATTCTTTTGGAGTTAATGGAAAAGGTGCTAAGATTACAGTTGCTAAAGATTCTACAGAAGTAACTATTACATTTGAAAAAGCAACAGAAAGTACAAATATTTCTAACTTAAAATAATTTAAGCTAACCCTATATAAATATAAATAAATTCAAAAAGTCCAACTTATGCTAGTTGGGCTTTTTGATATGGATAAAATCATTTTTGACCACCTGTTCCAATAGAAAAAAAATGAAAAATAGTGTATAACTATATAAGGACAATGGAAAAGAAAGGAAGAATAAAAATAGAAATCTTAAAAAGTGGCAGTTATTTGCCAAAAAACAAAGTAAATAACGAAGAATTAGAAAAGAAATGGAATCTAGAACAAAACTACATTAGTAAAAGAACAGGAATTAAAAATAGATATATAGCAATAGAAGAAAAAATAGAAGACTTGGCATGGAAAGCTGTAGAAAAGCTAGAATTAAAAGAAGAAGAAAAAAACAAAATAGGACTTATTATTACAGCAACCACAACAACAAATTTATTAATGCCAGGAATTTCTAATGAAATTCAAAAAAGATTAGAAATAAAATCTTGTATTTGTCTAGATATTCTAGCAGGATGTAGTCGGATATATCAATGCAGTAGATATTGCAAAAATGTATTTAGAAAATACAAATATGCTATCTGCATTAGTCATAGGAGTAGACAAATTATCTGCATTTACAAATCCACAAGATGTCAATACAGGAATTCTTTTAGGTGATGGTGCAGGAGCAGTATTATTCGGCAAATCTAAAGAAAAGAAAACATATGTATCTTTGATACAAGCAGAAGGAGAAAATAATGAAATTTTAACTTGTAAAACAAATGAAATGATACAAATGAATGGAACCAAAGTCTATAAATATGCGGTAACAAAAACAGTAGAAAATATCAAACAATTATTAGAAAAAGCACAAGAAAGCATAGAAGATATAACATATATCATTCCACACCAATCTAATCAAAAAATCATGAAAGCAATCGCTTCTAGGTTAAAAATGCAAGAGGAAAAAATGTATACCAACATAGAAAAAATAGGTAATACTTTTTGTGCTAGTATCCCTATTGTAATAGATGAAATGCTAAAAAAGGAATTACTAAAACAAGGGGAAAAAGTTATTTTATTAGGCTATGGCGGAGGACTAAATACAGGAAGTATTTTATTAGAAATATAACAAATAAAAAAGAAATGGAGAGAAAAAGAATGAAAAGAGCATTTTTATTTCCTGGTCAGGGAGCACAAGTAGTAGGCATGGGAAAAGATATTTATGAGAAATATGAAGAAGCAAGAAGTATCTATGAAAAAGCTTCTCAAATAGCCAAAATGGATATAGCAAAAATATGCTTTGAAGGACCAGAAGAAGAATTAATGAAAACAGAAAATACACAACTTGCTATTTTAACAACAAGTTTAGCCATTTTAGAAATATTAAAAAAAGAAGGCGTAACAGCTCAAATAGCTGCTGGATTAAGTTTAGGAGAATATGGAGCACTAATTAGCGCTGATATGTTATCTTTTGAAGATGGTATAAAGTTAATCCAAAAAAGAGGATATTATATGGGAACTCTTTTACCAGAAGGAAATTATGCAATGGCAGCAGTAATTGGATTAGATAACGAAAAAATAGAAAAGATATGTCAAGAAATATCATCACAAGGAAAATTTGTTATTCCAGCTAATTATAATTGTAGTGTACAAACTGCCATATCAGGAGAACAAGAAGCAGTAACAGAGGCAATGGAAAAATTAAAAGAAGCAGGAGCTAAAAGAGTAATACCTTTAAAAACAGCAGGACCTTTCCATACACCAAAATTGGAACAAGCAAAATTAGCATATGAAAAAGAATTAGAAAAAGTAACCTTTCATCTTGGAAAAATGAAAGTCATTAAAAATATAGATGGAACTTTTTATCAAGAACAAGATAATATAAAAGAAATTTTAGCAAATCATATCATTTCACCTGTTCGATTTGATAAAACAATTGCTTTAATGCAAAAAGAAGGAATACAAGAATATGTAGAAATTGGACCTGGAAAAACATTAACAGGATTTGTAAGAAAAGACAATAAAGAAGCAAAAGTAGTTAATATCTATGATTTACAAACACTAGAAAATTATATAAAGGAGGTAAATGCATAATGGAAGAAAACAAAACGGTATTAGTAACAGGAGGTTCTAGAGGAATTGGAAAAGAAATAGCACTTAAATTTGCAAAACAAGGATATGATGTTATCATCAATTACGTATCTGATAAAACAGATACAGAAGAATTGAAAAAGGAATTAGAAGCAAATGGAGGAAAAGCTCTTATTGTAAAAGCAGATGTTACCAACCCAGAACAAATAGAAAACTTAGTAAAGACAGCAATTGAAACTTTTGGAAAAATAGATGTTTTGGTAAATAATGCAGGTATCACAAAAGACAACTTATTAATGAGAATGAGTGAAGAAGAATTTGATAAAGTCATTGAAGTAAACTTAAAAGGAACTTATTTAATGACAAAAGCAGTAACCAAATATATGATGAAAAAAAGACAAGGAAGTATTATCAACTTATCATCTGTAGTAGGAGTAACAGGAAATGCAGGACAATGTAATTATGCAGCATCAAAAGCAGGAATCATAGGATTTACAAAAAGTGTCGCAAAAGAATTAGCCTCTAGAAATATCAGAGCAAATGCAATAGCACCAGGATTTATTGCAACAGACATGACAGATGTATTATCAGATGAAATAAAAGAAACCATACAAAATCAAATTCCATTAAAAAGAATGGGAAATGCAAAAGAAGTAGCAGAACTTGCCTATTTTTTAGGTTCAGAACAAAGCTCTTATATCACTGGTCAAGTAATTCACGTAGATGGTGGAATGGTAATGTAATGGTTCCGGGTTTGGATGCCAAATTTTTGGCAATGGTTCCAGGTTTGAAATGCCAATTTATAGAATTAAGTTAGAAAGAAAGGATAGAAAAATGGAAAGAAGAGTTGTAATAACAGGATTAGGAGCAATCACTCCTATTGGAAATAATACAGAAGAATTCTGGAAAGGAATTAAAGAAGGAAAATGTGGAATTGATAACATAACCGCATTTGATACTACAAACTTTAAAGTAAAATTAGCAGCAGAAGTAAAAGGATATAATCCAGAAGATTATTTTGATAAAAGAGAAGCAAAAAGACTAGATAGATTCTCACAATATGCTATTGTTGCTTCTAGAGAAGCATGGAAAGATAGTGGACTAGATAAAGAAAAAGAAAATATGGAACGAGTAGGAGTTATCTTAGGTTCAGGAATTGGTGGAATTCAAACAATTGAAGAAGAACAAACCAAATGTGTATTAAAAGGACCAGATAGAGTTTCTCCAATGTATATTCCAATGGGAATTTCTAATATGGCAACAGGAAATGTAGCTATTGATATTGGTGCAAAAGGAGAATCTATTGCCATGGTAACAGCTTGTGCAACAGGAACACATTGTATCGGAGAAAGCTTTAGAATGATTAAACATGGTTATCAAGATATTGTACTTGCAGGAGGAACAGAAGCTTCTATAACACCTCTAAGCATAGCAGGATTTACCAATATCAAAGCATTAACAAAAAGTGAAGACAAAAATAGAGCAAGTATTCCATTTGACAAAGAACGTAGTGGATTTGTCATGGGAGAAGGAGCTGGAATAGTAATATTAGAAGAATTAGAACATGCTAAAGCAAGAGGAGCTAAAATTTATGCAGAAATAGTAGGATATGGTGCAACATCTGATAGCTATCACATCACTTCACCTGCACCAGGAGGAGAAGGCGGTGCAAGAGC
This sequence comes from uncultured Clostridia bacterium, assembly GCA_944386715.1. Lineage (GTDB taxonomy): Bacteria > Bacillota > Clostridia > TANB77 > CAG-508 > CAG-269. Next base: position 27,085 of record CALXCD010000013.1, on the reverse strand, counting down.
AATGAAAGTTGCAATGGAAGAAGGTCATGTAAAACCAGAAGAAATTACCTATATTAATGCACATGGTACATCTACTCATTTAAATGATAGCTGTGAAACACAAGCAGTAAAAACAGCTTTAGGAGAAGAAAATGCTAAAAAAGTAATGGTAAGTTCTACAAAAGGACATACAGGACATCTTCTAGGAGCAGCAGGAGGAGTAGAAGCAATTGTATGTGCAAAAGCAATACAAGAAGGTTTTGTACCAGCAACTATTAACTATCAAGTACCAGACGAAGAATGTGATTTAGATGTTGTTCCAAATAAAGGTAGAAAAGTAGATATTGAATATGCTATGTCTAATTCATTAGGATTTGGGGGACATAATAGTACAATATTATTGAAAAAATGGCATTAGTTCCAGGTTTGAATGCAAAAAAATTGGCATTGGTTCCAGGTTTGAATGCAAAATTTTGAAAAATAAAGGAGAAAAAACAATGGATTATCAAGATATTAAAAAATTAATAGATGATATGGGAAATTCCAAATTAGAATCTTTAGAAATAGAATTTCCAGATGGCATCAAAATAAAAATGTCTAAAAATGAAAATAAAGTGATGGCAACAGCAAGTACTCAAGTACAATCTGTTATTGAAGGTAGTGCACCTATGACAGTTCCAACAGTAGTTCCAAATCAAGAAAATAGTTTGGTAAATGTCGCTCAAAACAATCCAAAAGAAGAAAACTATAAAATTATAAAATCACCAATGGTAGGAACTTTTTATGCAAGCTCTGCACCAGATAAAGCCCCTTTTGTTAAAGTAGGAGATAAAATTCACAAAGGGCAAGTTGTATGTATTGTAGAAGCAATGAAATTAATGAATGAAATTGAATCAGAATTTGATGGAGAAATAGCAGAAATTTGCGTAAAAAACGAAGATGTTGTGGAATATGGAATGCCATTATTTAAATTAAAATAGTATTCAGAATTCACACAAAGAAAAAGGACATAAAATAGAAAATCTATTTTATGTCCAGGAACAAAAAATATTGTGCTAGAACCAGATAACGGTTCTAAACTCTAAAAACTGAATTCTGGCAGGATGATAACCCATATGGGTTAAAAAATCCCGTAAAAATACTTCATACTCTGCTGGAAAGCAACTTATGATACTTGGATTGGGTAAAGTATCACCAGTTTCAATTGCTAAGAGCCGAAGTTCTTTCACAAAAGAAGTGATAATTCTTTTTCCAGAATTGTCACTGGTAGAACCAGCGAGTTTTTCAGAGTAACTTTTAGCTATATTGCTGTCAAAAAACATACAATACTCCTTTCCTATAAGCACTATAAGCAATTGTTTGCATGTTACAAAAAAATTATATCATAGAGAAAATAGAAAATCAAGAAAAGAGGAAAAATTATGTTAAATCAAGAAGAAATTAAAAAAATTATTCCACAAAGAGATCCATTTTTAATGATTGATGAAGTGGAACAATATGTGCCAGGAGAAAGTTGTACAGCCTATAAAAAAGTAAGAGAAGAAGAATATTATTTTAAAGGACACTTCCCTGGAAATCCTATTATGCCAGGAGTACTAATTGTAGAAAGTCTAGCACAAACAGGAGCTGTAGCCATTCTTTCTATGGAAGAAAATAAAGGAAAAAATGCTTTGTTTGGAGGAATAGACAAATTAAGATTTAAAAAACAAGTAGTACCAGGAGATGTTTTAAAATTAGAAGTTAAAATTATAAAAAGGAAAGGACCTATTGGAATAGGAGAAGCAATTGCAACAGTGGATGGAAAACTAGCTGTAAAAGGTGAATTAACTTTTGCAATTGTATAGAAAGAAGGAGGGAACTATGTTAAAAAAAGTATTAATAGCAAACCGTGGAGAAATAGCAGTTCGTATCATAAGAGCCTGTAGAGAAATGGGAATTAGAACAGTAGCAATTTATTCAGAAGCAGATAAAAATGCCTTACATACTACTCTAGCAGATGAAGCTATTTGTATTGGACCAGCTCCTTCCCAAAAGAGCTATTTAAACATGAAAGCTATTTTAGAAGCTGCATGTTTAACAGGAGCAGATAGTATTCACCCAGGATTTGGATTTTTATCCGAAAATGCTAATTTCGCAAAAATATGTAAAGAAATGGGAATCAAATTTATTGGACCAGAAAGTACATTAATTGATTTATTAGGAAATAAATCACAAGCAAAACAAACCATGAAAAAAGCAGGAGTTCCTGTGGTACCAGGCTCAGAAGGATTACTAAATTCTAAAAAGCAAGCATTAGAATTAGCCGAGCAAATGAAGTATCCGGTCATGTTAAAAGCTTCTGCAGGAGGTGGTGGCAGAGGAATTCGAGTTGCCTATACACCAGAAGAGTTGGAAAAAGATTATGACTTAGTAAAACAAGAAGCAAAAATTGCTTTTAATGATGATAGCATTTATTTGGAAAAATTTATTGAAAACCCTAGACATGTAGAAATTCAAATATTGGCAGATGAACATGGAAATGCAATTCACTTAGGAGAAAGAGATTGTTCTATTCAAAGAAGAAATCAAAAAGTATTGGAAGAAACCCCTAGTAGCATATTAAAGCCAGAAACCAGAAAAAAAATGGGAGAAGTAGCTGTTAATGCAGTAAAAGAAATAGGATATACTAATGCAGGAACGATTGAATTTCTAGTAGATAAAAATCAAGATTTCTACTTTATGGAAATGAATACAAGAGTGCAAGTAGAACACCCTGTTACAGAAATGGTAACAGGAATAGATATCATTAAAGAACAAATCAAAATCGCAAGTGGAGAAAAATTAACCTATCAGCAAGAAGATATTTGCTTTACAGGACATAGTATGGAAGCAAGAATAAATTGTGAAAATCCAAGCAAAAACTTTATGCCATGTGCAGGAACCATAAAAGGATTACATTTACCAGGGGGAAATGGAATAAGAGTAGATACAGCTATTTATAGCGGATATACCATCCCACCTAATTATGATTCTATGATTGCCAAAATTATTGTACATGGAAAAGATAGGCAAGAATCCATTCAAAAAATGAAAAGTGCAGTGGCAGAATTAGTAGTAGATGGTATTCAAACAAATGCAGATTTCATTTTAGAAATATTAGATAATGCCAATTTTTTAAATAACCACTATGATACTTCTTTTATTGCAAAAGAATTTGATATTAATAAGTGATAAATGAAAATCTAATGCTAAAAGTATAGATATATTAATATAAATTGGCAAAATCATTTGATTGATAAAAGGAGGGAAAACCTTGATTATTGATAAAGTAAAAAAAGTAAATGAAAAAGAAGAAAAAAGAACCAGAAATGAAAAAGCAGCAGATATGATGATTGGAAAATGGGTAAAATGTGACCAATGTAAAGAAATCATTTATAAGGAAGAGTTACATCAAAATTTAAGCGTTTGCCCTAATTGTGGAAAACATTTTAGACTATCTGCTAGAAGAAGAATAAAGCAAATTGTGGATGAAGGAACTTTTCAAGAAATAGGAAAAGGAATCACAACAAATGACCCATTACATTTTGAGGGATATCTTAAAAAAATAGAAGGATTAAAAGAAAAGACAAAAATTGAAGAAGCAGTACAATGTGGTATTTGTGAAATAGAAGGAGAAAAAGCAGTATTAGCAGTAATGGATGGAAACTTTTTGATGGGAAGCATGGGATATGCAGTAGGAGAAAGAATCACACTTTCCATCGAAACAGCCATTCAAAACAAATTGCCACTTGTTATTTTCTGTGTTTCTGGAGGAGCTAGAATGCAAGAAGGAATCATATCTTTGATGCAAATGGCAAAAACATCAGCAGCAATAGCAAAACTAAAAGAGGCAGGACTATTTTACCTATCTATTTTAACAGACCCAACTACAGGAGGAGTAACTGCAAGTTTTGCAAGTTTAGGAGATATTATTTTAGCAGAACCAAAAGCACTAATTGGATTTGCAGGACCAAGAGTTATTGAGCAAACCATTAAACAAAAATTACCAGAAGGTTTCCAAAGTGCAGAGTTTTTATTAGAACATGGATTTATTGATAAAATAGTAGAAAGAAAGGATATGAAAACAACCATTGCTAAATTAATTAGATTACATCAATAAGAAAATTGGACGTTTATCATAAAATGAAAGGAAGGAAAAACATGGGAAATATAACGGCATGGGAAAGAGTAGAACTAGCAAGACAGTTAGAAAGACCAAAAGCATTAGACTACATCAATCATATATTTGATGAATTTATCGAATTACATGGAGATAGAAATTTTGCGGATGATAAAGCGATAATAGGTGGAATTGCTACATTAGAAGGAATGCCAGTGACAGTTATTGGAGAACAGAAAGGGAAAAATGCCAAAGAAAATATTGAAAGAAATTTTGGAATGCCAAATCCAGAAGGATATCGAAAAGCATTAAGACTAATGAAACAAGCAGAAAAATTTCATAGACCAATCATAACCTTTATCGATACTCCAGGAGCCTATCCAGGAATGGGGGCAGAAGAAAGAGGACAAGGAGAGGCAATTGCTAAAAACATCATGGAAATGTCACAATTAAAAGTGCCTATCATTTGTATTGTTATAGGAGAAGGTTCTAGTGGAGGAGCTTTAGCAATTGCAGTAGGAGATAAAATTGCTATGTTAGAAAATGCTATTTATTCTATTTTATCACCAGAGGGATTTGCAAGTATTTTGTATAAAGATGCTAGTAAAGCAAAAGAAGCTGCTCAAAATATGAAAATAACAGCACAGGACTTAAAAAAATTGGGCGTTATTGATGATATCATAAAAGAACCTAAAGGCGGGGCACAAGAAGATTTTGAAAAAGTAATAAAAGATTTAAAACAATATATTTTAAAAAATATAAAACAATTGCAAAAATGCACAGAAGAAAAATTATTACAACAAAGATATGAGAAATTTAGAAAAATTTAGTTGCCAAGAATTGCCAAGAGGAAAGTGCCTTTTTAGCGGAATCTTGCATGATAGAGTATTATTAGTTATGCTTATAATGTTGATATATTAATATTTTTGACAAAACACAATCTTGGGGTGTAACAATCCGGGTCTTTGTCTACAAATATTAATATATCAACATTGTTTAAAAAATTTAATATCAGCCAAAAAGGAATGTTTCCTTTGGCAACTAATTGAAAGAGGAGGAGAAAAAATGATTTTAAAAGATAAAAAAGTAGTAATAATGGGAGTAAGAAACAAATGGAGTATTGCATGGGGAGCTGTACAATCAGCATGTAATCAAGGAGCAGAAGTAATATGTACTTGTTCAGAAGATAGTTTAGAAAAAGTAAAAGAATTAGTAAAAGATATGCCTAAAGTAAGTGTATATGTATGCAATAACGTTAGTATAGACGAGGATATTGATAATTGTTTAGAAGAAATCAAAAAAAATCATGGGAAGGTAGACGGAATTTTGCATGCAATCGCACATGCGAATACCGAAGATTTAAGAAATGATTTTATCCTAACATCAAGAGAGGGTTATGCACATGCACAAGATGTTAGTAGCTATTCTTTAGTAGCTATCACTAGAATGGCAAAAGAAAAAGAAATGCTAAACGAAGGAGCAAGTATCGTTGCTTATACTTATTATGGTTCTGAAAAGGCAATTGAAGGATACAATGTAATGGGAGTGGCAAAAGCTGCATTAGAAGCAAGTATTAGATATTTAGCAAAAGATTTAGGAAAAGAAGGATATAGAATTAACGGAATTTCAGCAGGACCAATCAAAACATTATCAGCAAAAGGAATTAAAGATTTTGGAAGTATTTTAGATATTGTGGAAGAAAGAGCTCCTTTACATAGAAATGTTACTATTCAAGAAGTAGGAGATGCTACTGCATTTCTATTTAGTAATTTATCAAGTGCAATTACAGGTGAAATTATTCATGTAGACAATGGTTTCTCTGTAGTTGGTGTGTAAGTGAAATACTAAAAAGACTAGGTGTTGGTGTAAACATAGCCTAGTCTTTTTCTTTTGCTAATCATCAAAATAGGAGCTATATTTCCAAAAAATATAACAAAACCCCTTTAAAAAATACAAGAAATGTTATACAATAAGAGAAATTGTAAAATTAGGGAGAGGAATATGAACAAAAAATGGCAAATATATGAAACAAATGAAAATAAAGTAAAAGAAATAAGTGAAAAATACAACCTAAATAAACTATTATCTACCATTTTAGTCAATAGAAATATCATACAAGAAGAAGTAGTACGATTATTTTTAAAGCCAACTAGAGGTGATTTCCACAATCCATTTTTAATGCAAGATATGGAAAAAGCAGTAGAAAGAATATTAATTGCCATTGAAAAAAAAGAAAAAGTCACTATTTATGGTGATTATGACGTGGATGGAATAACAAGTATAACAGTTTTAAAAAGCTTTTTACAAGAAAGAGGACTAGAAGTAGGAACCTACATACCAAATAGACTAGAAGAAGGATATGGACTAAATAAAAAGGCAATAGAAACCATTGCAGAGCAAGGATGTCAACTAATGATTACAGTAGACTGTGGAATATCTGCGATAGAAGAGATTAATCATGCAAATGCTTTAGGGATAGAAACCATAGTAACAGACCATCATGAAGCAGGAATAGAATTACCAAAAGCATTAGCTGTTATTGATAACAAAAGAAAAGATAGCACATATCCATTTCGAGAATTAGCAGGGGTAGGAGTCGTATTTAAACTAATTCAAGCAATAGGAATGAAATTAAATTTACCAGAAGAAAGTTATTTAAAATATTTAGATATTGTGTGTATTGGAACCATATCTGATATTGTCCCATTAGTTAATGAAAATAGAGTTATTGCAAAATTAGGATTAATGTTAATCAAACAAACCAGAAATATTGGATTAAAATCTATTTTACAATCTTCCGGATATCACAAAATCGACTCTAACACGATTTCTTTCGGAGTAGCTCCTAGAATTAATGCTTGTGGAAGAATGGGAAAAGCAGACCAAGCCTTAAAATTATTTTTATCTAAAAATATCAATGAAGTAACAGAGCTTACAAAAGGATTAAATGAATATAACAGACTAAGACAAGAAACAGAAAAGCAAATTTTTGAAAGTGCTATCAGACAGATAGAAGAAGAACATTTGGACCAAAACAACTCTATTATAGTAGGAGGAAAAAATTGGCACCATGGAGTAATAGGAATAGTTTCTTCTAAAATTACAGAAATGTATTTTAAACCAAGTATATTACTTAGCTTTGAAGAAGATGGTATAGGAAAAGGCTCTGGAAGAAGTATACCAGGATTTGATTTACATGATGCTTTAATGAAATGTAGCGATACCATTGAAAAATTCGGTGGGCATAGTATGGCTGTAGGAATTACTATCAGAAAAGAAAAGTTCAAAGACTTTACAAAAGAGTTTGAAGAAATAGCCAAACAAGCAAAAGTAAGTGAAATAGTCCCAATCATTAAAATCGATGCTAAAATTGATTTAAATGAAATTAATAAAGAAATGGTAGAAAGTTTAAAAGAGTTAGAACCTTTTGGAGAAGGAAACAAAATGCCAATTTTTGCCTTTAAAAATTTAAAAATTGATTCTATTAGAGCTTTATCAGAAGGTAAGCATCTAAAATTAACACTAAAAGATAATAATACGATTATCAATGCTATTGGTTTTAACTTGGGAAATTTAGCAGAAGAATATAGAATTGGAGATAAAATCGATGTAGCAGGAGTACTAGAAATCAATAGTTTTAATGGTGTAGATGCTATCCAAATTAATATCAAAGATATCATGAAATCTATCTAAATCAGAACTTGCTTGAAACTAAAGGGGGAAGAAAAGATGCAATCAGAAAATAAAGAAATAACTATACAAGACGTCATTAGTAAGAGAAAACAACATGCCAGAAGAGTAGACACAAAATTAATATTAAGAGCCTATCAATATGCCCAAAAATATCATGGTGAACAATGTAGACGTTCTGGAGAACCATACATCATTCATCCTCTTAATGTGGCATATATTTTAGCAGATATTGGACTAGATGATAGTACTATTTGTGCTGCTCTTTTGCATGATGTAGTCGAAGATACAGAAGTAACCAATAATGACATACGAAAAGAATTTGGAGACGAAATTGCAGAAATGGTAGCAGGAGTAACCAAATTAGGAACCATGCAATTTGCATCTATTGAAGAACAGCAAGTAGAAGACTACAGAAAAATGTTTTTAGCAATGGGAAAAGATATCAGAGTCATTCTTATCAAATTAGCAGATAGATTGCACAATATGCGAACCTTAAAATATTTAAAAAGAGATAGACAAATCGCCAATGCAAAAGAAACCATGGAGCTATATGCGCCACTTGCTAATAGATTAGGTCTATATTCTCTAAAATGGGAATTAGAAGATTTAGGATTCAAATATTTATACCCAGAAGAATATCATGAATTAGTAGAAGGAATTAACAAAAAAAGAGAAGAAAGACTAAAATTCATTGAAAAAATAATGGATGATATAAGAGTAGAACTAAAAAAACAAAGGATTGATGCAGAAGTAACAGGAAGGGCAAAACATCTTTATAGTATTTATCGAAAAATGAAAAGAGATAATAAAACATTAGACCAAATCTATGATTTGTTTGCTTTGCGAATTCTAGTAAATTCTGTCAAAGATTGCTATGCAGCATTAGGAGTAGTACATGAAATGTATAATCCAATGCCAGGAAGATTTAAAGATTATATTGCAGTACCAAAACCAAATATGTATCAATCTATCCATACAACATTATTAGGAGATAAAGGAACTCCTTTTGAAGTACAAATTCGTACATGGGATATGCACCGAATAGCAGAATTCGGTATTGCAGCCCATTGGGCATACAAAGAAGCAAGTTACTTTGGAAAAAAACAATCTGTCAAAGTAGAAGAAGATAAATTGGCATGGCTTCGTGAAACATTGGAATGGCAAAAAGAAATGCAAGACCCACAAGAATTTTTGAATACCTTAAAAACAGAATTATTCGAAGATGAGGTTTATGTATTTACTCCAAAAGGAGCCATAAAAGTTTTACCAAGAGGTGCTACACCAATTGATTTTGCATATACCATACATGCAGAAATAGGAAATCATATGACAGGATGTAAAATCAATAGTAAAATGATGCCAATTATTACGCCATTGCAAAGTGGAGATATTGTTGAAATTATCACTAGTGAAAACTCTAAAGGACCAAGTCGAGATTGGCTAAAATTTGTAAAAAGTAGTAGTGCAAAAAATAAAATCCAAAGCTGGTTCAAAAAAGCCCAAAAAGCAGAAAACATCGAAAAAGGAAAAGAATTAATAGAAAAAGAAATTAAAAGAATTGGATTTACACATGCCGATTTATTCAAACAAGAATATATCGACCAAATGCTAGAAAAATATAAATATAAAACATTAGATGAAATGTATGCAGCAGTTGGATTTGGAGCAAATTCAGCAGTAAAGGTAATTGCAAGAATGCTACAAGAATACCGTAAAGAACATCAAGAAGAAGATATTGAACAAAAAATAGAAGAACTAAAAAAAGCAAAAGTAAAGAAAACAAAACCATCTAGTTCAGGTATTATTGTAAAAGGAATAGATAATTGTTTAGTAAAACTTTCTAAATGTTGTAATCCTCTACCAGGAGACGAAATTGTAGGGTACATTACAAAAGGAAGAGGAGTATCTGTTCATAGAAAAGATTGTGTTAATGTCAAAGACTTATTATCAGAAGAAAATAGAATGATAGATGTAGAATGGGTTAATGAAAACCAAGCTAATTACCAAGTTGATATTGAAGTACATTCTAATGATAGAAGTGGCTTATTGGTAGACATTTTAAAAGAAATTGGAACCACAAAAGCAAAAATATTAGGGGTAAATACCAAGACAACCAAAGAAAGAATTGCTATCATAGATATTACTTTAGAAGTGGAGAATTTAGAAGAACTAAACAAAGCTATCAAAGTATTAAGAAAAGTAGATAGTGTATATGAAGTAAGTAGAAAAAAATGAGAGTTGCCAATTGGCATCGGTTGGCATCGGTTCCAGGTTTGAATGCCAAAAAATTGGCATTCAAACCTGGAACCAAGACAAGAAAGGAAAATAAATGATTTTAAAAGAATTAAAAATAAATACATGGGTAGGAGATCCGACAAATTGCTATATTATCACAGACGAAGAATCGAAAGAAACGATGGTGATAGACCCAGCAGGAGATGTAGAAAAAATTGCCCAAATGATAGAAATATTAAAAGGAAATCTAAAATATATTTATTTAACCCATTGTCATGGAGATCATATTGCAGGGGTAACGGAATTAAAAAATAGATGTGGAGGAAAAATCTTAATCCATCGATATGATAGTGAAGGGCTAAATAATCCAGAAATCAATCTAACACCTTATATTGGAATGCCAGAAATAATATTAGAAGCAGATTCCAGAATAGATGATAAAGACAAGATTCATTTAGGAAAACTAGAATTTAAAGTTATCCATACACCAGGTCATACCAAAGGAAGTACGTCTTTATATTGTGAAAAAGAAAAATGTTTATTTTCAGGAGATACTATTTTTAGAGGAACTTGGGGAAGAACAGATTTGCCAACATCTAGCATAGAAGATATTATGGATTCTATTACCAATAAACTAATGAAACTACCAGATGAAACCATATGCTATCCAGGACATGGATTAAGTACTAGAATTAAAGATGAAAAGCCAATTTATTTGGAATTAAAACCAAAATTATGGTAAAAAATTACCTATTATACAAGAAATAGAAAGTGAGTGATAAAAGTGAAAAAAGCAGAACCAAGAACATTAGCTGGATTTATGGAATTAATGCCAAATGAACAAATACTATTTAACCAAATGAAAGAAAAAATACAAAAAACATATGAAAAATTCGGATTTTTACCACTAGATACCCCTATATTAGAATTATCAGAAGTATTACTGGCAAAGGCAGGTGGAGAAACAGAAAAACAAATTTATCGATTTGAAAAAGGAGATACTGACATTTCCATGAGATTTGACTTAACCGTACCACTTGCAAAATATGTAGCAAAAAACTATGGAAATTTAAGCTTCCCATTTAGAAGATATCAAATAGGAAAAGTATATCGTGGAGAAAAAGCACAAAAAGGTAGATTTAGAGAATTTTATCAATGTGATATTGATATTATTGGAGATGGTGAATTAGGATTAATAAATGATGCAGAAATTCCAAGTGTTATTTATCACTTAATAAAGGAACTAGGATTTGAGGATTTTACAATTTGTATCAATAATAGAAAAATATTAAATGGACTATATGCTAGTTTAAACCAAGAAAAAAATGCAACAGAAATTTTAAGAATCATTGATAAAATTGAAAAAATAGGAAAGCAAGCAGTAAAAGAAGAACTGAATAAATTAGGTTTAGAAGAAATACAAATAAATCAAATTTTGGAATTTATAGAAATTGAAGGAACCACAGATGAAAAAATTGGAAAACTTGAAAATCTAGGAATTCAAAATGAACAATACCAAACAGGAGTAGCTGAACTAAAAGAAGTAATAAAAAATATTAGATTGTTTGGAGTACCAGATACTAATTTTAAAGTGGATTTAACAATTGCAAGAGGATTAGATTATTATACGGGAACTGTATATGAAACATTTTTAAACAACTATAGAGAATTAGGAAGTGTTTGTTCAGGGGGAAGATATGAAAATCTGGCAGAATATTATACAGATAAAAAGTTGCCAGGAGTTGGCATTTCAATTGGATTAACAAGATTATTTTATAAATTAAATGAGTTAAATGTGATTCATGCATCTAAAAAATCTATAGCAGAAATTTTAATTATTCCAATGGTAGAAGATTTAGAACAACCAATTGTACTTGCTACTAAATTAAGAAATGCAGGAATTAATACAGAAATTTATCTAAATGACAAAAAACTAAAAGCAAAATTTAAATATGCAGACAAATTAAAAATACCTTATGTTATTGTAATAGGAGAAGATGAAATTAAGACACAAACAATTAAACTAAAAAATATGGAAACAGGAGAAGAAAAAGAATTACCATTAGAAGAAAATAGCATATTAGAAGAATTAAAAAAATAAGAATGTTGATATATTAATATTTCATATCGCATTCAAAATTGATTTAATATTAATATATCAACATTCAGAAATATAAGTTTTATAAAGAACAAATAAGAGGTGTTTTAAATGAAGAAAAATAAAAAAATAATCATTTTCATTTTAATTGTCATCGTAGTAATAATAGCTATTGCAACAACCATAATCTTAGTAAATAAACAAAACGAAGAAAAAGCAAAACAAGTTTTAATAGATTTTGTAGGACTAATCAATGACAAAAATTATGAAGGCATGTATGAAAAAACACTTAGTATGAACATGAGTAAAGAAGACTTTATTACAAGAAACAAAAATATATATGAAGGAATAGATAGTAGTAATATATCAATAGAAATAAAAGATATCCAAGAAAAGAAAGATGGATATGAAATATTATATACACAGCAAATGTATACATCAGCAGGAGAAATCAAATTTAACAATGTTGCTCAAATAGAAAAAGAAAATAAAGAATACAAATTAGAATGGTCTTCTCAAATGATATTCCCTGAATTAGGAGGAACAGACAAAGTAAGAGTTTCCACTTTAAGTGCTGAAAGAGGGAAAATATTAGATAGAAATGGAAATGCTTTAGCACAAGATGGAACCATAGCATCTGTTGGAATTGTACCAGGAAAATTAGAAGAAAATAAGGAAGAAAATATCGCAAAAATTGCAGAACTAACAGGAGTATCTACAGAATTTATTAATCAACAACTACAAGCCTCTTATGTAAAAGAAGATACATTTGTACCAGTTAAAAAGATAAAAGACACAGATACAGTACTAAAAGAACAACTATTGCAAATACCAGGAATTTTAATTAATAAAGTAGCAGGAAGAGTTTATCCGCTAGGAGAAGAAACAGCACATCTTGTGGGATATGTGCAAGCCATTAATAGTGAAGAACTAGAAGCAAATAGTGGTAAAGGATATACTACCAATAGTGTCATTGGTAAATCTGGATTAGAAAAAGCTTATGAAGATACCCTAAGAGGAATAGATGGCACCGAAATTTATATCACAGATGAAGATGGCAATAAAAAAGTGACACTTGCAAAACAAGACAAAAAAGATGGACAAGATGTAAAGCTTACCATAGATAGTGACATACAAGCCAAAATATATCAACAAATGAAAAATGATAAAGGACTTTTTGTGGTAATGGAGCCACAAACAGGGGAATTATTGGCACTAGTTAGCACTCCAAGCTATGATTCTAATGATTTTGTAGTGGGAATGACACAAGACCAATGGGATACCTTAAATAATGATAATACAAAACCTTTATACAATAGATTTATTCAAAAATATTGTCCAGGTTCCACATTTAAACCAATAACAGGAGCAATAGGGCTAACAACAGGGAAAATAGACCCTAATGAGGATTATGGCTATACAGGAACAAGTTGGCAAAAAGATGCCAGTTGGGGAACTTATCAAATAACGACATTAACAGGATATCAAGGTGCAAAAAATTTATTGAATGGATTATTGTATTCTGATAACATCTATTTTGCACAATCTGCCTTGAAAATAGGAGCAGACACTTTAGCACAAAATCTTAATAAATTAGGATTTAATGAACAAATAGATTTTCCATTAACTCTAGCAAAATCACAATATGCTAATAATAATGGAGATACCATTGAAGGAGAAACAAGATTAGCAGATTCTGGTTATGGACAAGGAAGCATTTTAGTAAATCCTATCCATATGGCTTCTATCTATTCTAGTTTCGCAAATAAGGGAAATATGATAAAACCATATATTGAATATGACGAACAAAAAGCACAAACCAAACAAGGAGAAATATTAAAACAAGGAGTCTTTACAGAAGAAGCGGCAGATACGATAAAAAATGATTTAATACAAGTAGTAGAAAGAGGAACTGCAAGGGACATGAAAATAGAGGGAGTAACTATTGCAGGAAAAACGGGAACCGCAGAATTGAAAACCTCTAGTGAAGATACGCAAAGCGGAACATTAGGATGGTTTAATTGCTTTACAGTAGATAAAGCAGATGGAAACAATATGTTAATTGTTAGCATGGTAGAAAATATACAAGACAATAGTGATGGTGGTAGTCATTATTTAATTCAAAAAATTAGAACCTTATTTTAAAAAATAAGAACCTGACTCAGGAATTAGCAATCAAAGATTGCAGTTGGCTACCCCAAAACCTTGTTTCTAAGACAATAAAACCGTAGGTAACATTAAGAGTTCCTACGGTTTTTATAAATTCTGTTACATTCTTTTTGAATAAAATTAGAAAAGGCTAAAGAAGTATTATTTTCAAAACCAGTTTTATCTATCAAAAAAGCATGTTTTTTATCTACATAGAAATAGAAAAATTCATTTGTTTCAAAAATTTTATATAAATGAGAATAGGAAATTGTAATAATACTAGTAGAAGTATCTATCTCCATAGATTTTTCATAAAAAAGAAAAGTATATGCTTGATTTTGATATTTATCTGTTTTAGCTTCCTTTTGAGTAGAAGTAACAGGATGAAAAAATCTCCAAAGAAAAAAGCAAACAAGAACAATTGCAAAACAAATAGCTAACGAATAATAATGATAAGATACTTGCATAATCAAACAAAAAAGTAATCCTAAACAAATAATGGCAGTATAAATTTGATAAGAAAAACGATATTCTTTGGTATGAAATGCAAGAAATTTTTGATATATTTTTTCGGAATAAATAGTAGTATTTTTAAATAGTTCCATTTTTATTAGAATCCTTTCTTCTAAAATAATTAAAAAAATTATAACACAAAAATAAAAAAATAGTAACATTTTTTAAATTTTTTCATATTATACTAATATTAGGAGGTTACAATTCACAGTAAATAAGCTAATAATTCAGAAAAGCCTGATATATAGTTATTTTCAATCAAAACATAGCTGGGGCGTAACAATCCGGGTCTTGATTTTCAAATATCTATATATCAGGCTTTTCTAATATCATATAAAACAGCTGTGAATTGTAACATTAGGAGTGATGTTATGGGTTATTCAGAAAGGGAATTATTAGCAAGAATGATACAATGTGAGGCAGGAGGAGAAGGAGATAATCGGAATGAAAGCAGTAGCAAGTGTCATCATGAATAGAGTATATGTACCAAATGGAGAATATGCTAGAGTATCACAAGGAGGAAATATCAGAAATATTTTATTTCAAGAAGGACAATTTGATTGTGCTAGAGAAACCATTAGAAACCAATATAATGCACAAAATATCTATAATATGATTCCAACAGAAGAACATTACTATATCGCTGATTGGGCACTTTCTGGAAATAGATTAAATGAAATAGGCGAGTGCCTATGGTACTTAAACCCATTTAGACCAAATTGTGGTTCTACCTTTCCAAGTAATGGTTCAGGAACATTTCATACTAGATTAGGAGAACACTGCTTTTATCGACCCACTTCTTTATATAATGATACTTAAAAGTCAAAAGGAGGAAACAAAATGGAAAATCAAGAAAAAAACATAGACAAAAGACAAACACAAGAAAGAGAAACAAGAAATGTATCGATAAACCAAAACTCACCTGAAATTTTAACAAATCCTATTTACACACCAGCCTTTCTAAGAGAACAAATAGGAAGACTCATGAGAGTAGAATTTTTGATTGGTACCAATAACATGGTAGATAGAATAGGAATATTAGAAGATGTTGGAGCAAGTTATATTTTACTACGTTCTTTTGAAAATGATAGTTTAGTTTATTGCGATATTTACGCGATTAAATTTATTACGATTTCTACAACAGGATTTTATGGCACCATGCCAAATAATAGATATTATAACTATTAAAAAAAGTGTGATTTTCAAAAAACAGATTGAAAATCACACTTTTTTTCATTTGACACATCTTAAATCTTTAGATATAATAACAGCAGAAAAGCAAAGAATAAAAATAAGTCAAACCTAATATAAATAAGAAAATAACATCCCAAAAGGAGAAGAAAAAATGTATGATATTATGATAATAGGAGCAGGACCAGCAGGAATATCTGCCAGCCTTTATACCCAGAGGGCAAATCTAAAAACAGGAATCATCTATAGTGATGAATCAGCATTAGAAAAAACCAAAAAAATAGATAATTACTATGGCTTTGAAAATGGAATTAGTGGAAAAGAATTATATGAAAACGGAATTAAACAAGCTGAAAATCTAGGAGTAATCATAAAGAAAGAAGAAGTAACTAAAATTGAAATCATAGAAAAAGGATTTTTAATTACGACGCAAAAAGATAGTTATAAAACAAAAGTAGTAATATTGGCAACTGGAAACAAGAAAAACAAACCTAAAATTAAAGGAATTGAAAAATTTGAAGGCAGAGGAGTTAGCTACTGTGCAGTATGTGATGGATTTTTTTATCGCAACAGAAGTATTGGAGTTATTGGAAGTGGAAATTATGCTATCACAGAAACTAATGAATTAATCAATATAGCAAATGACATTACTATATTAACAAATGGAGAACAGGCTCCAGAATTTAGAGCAGATAATGTAACAATTGATACCAAAGAAATAGAAGAAATCCATGGAGATAAAAAAGTAGAGGAAATTGAATTTAAAGACCATACAAAATTAAAAGTAGATGGTATCTTTGTAGCACAAGGAGTAGCAGGTAGTACAGAATTTGCCAAAAAGTTAGGAGCATTTACCAAACAAGACAAAATAGTAGTAAATGAAAAAATGGAAACAAATATAAAAGGATTATATGCTTGCGGAGATTGTACAGGGGGGCTATTGCAAGTTTGTAAAGCAGTTTATGAAGGTGCAACAGCAGGAATACAAGCGATTCAATATGTACGTGGGCATTAGTTCCAGGTTTGGATGCCAAAAAATTGGCATTGGTTCCAGGTTTGGATGCCAAATTTTTGGCATCCAAACCTAGAACTAACGACCAACGATTAATGAAATATACAAATTTTGTATATAATAAAAAAGAAGGAGGAAAAATAATGGATGTTTTAAAAATAACAAGTGAAAATTTTGAACAAGAGGTTATCAATGCAGATAAAATGGTGGTAGTAGATTTCTATGCAGATTGGTGTGGACCTTGCAAAATGATGGCACCTATCATAGAAGAAATTGCAAAAGAATTAGAAGGAAAGGCAAAAGTAGGAAAAATAAATATCGATGATAATCAAAGCTTAGCTGTTAAATATCAAGTAATGAGTATACCAACTATTGCGATTTTTAAGCAAGGAAAGGTAATTCAAAGTTTTGTAGGAGTAACAGATAAGCAAGAAATATTAGATGCTGTGATAAGCTGTAAATAGTAAATATAAAAGAAAATAATGTATTATTTGAAATATCTTGTGTGTCGTAACCTATAAAACAAAATTTAAAGATAGGTTGCTCCAATCGTACTCGCGTTTTCGCTCGTTTGATCGCTTACGCAATATTTCAAATACTACATTATTTTCGTGAATCTTATAAATTAATTAGTTCTAAATTAAATAACTTCAGGAGCTAGCTCAAATTTTATTTCAAAACAATCAAAATCAGACAATTCATTTTCCTGTAAGCAATCTAAATAAATATCTAATTCATCTAAATTTCTACAAGCTGCTATTACAATAGGATTTAAATCATAATGAAACATTAATTCTAAACCTAAATCCAAAGCTTTCGCAATAGAACCATTTTCTTTATTACGTACTAAGTAGAAAGCTTCTCTAAATCTAGAAAAAGAAGAATTTTTAAATCGACTTAAAGGAAGAATGTATAACTTATTAATCACATCTTCCATTGAAGAAAAGGATTCTTTATGTTTCTGATAATATTCTTGTACATCACGATAACGATAAGGTAAAAAAGCTTTTTGTTCTTTTTCAGAAATCAGTAAGATAGGATTATCGTTTAATATTTTTTTAGAAGAATTGTTTTGTAAATTGCTATCTGGGAAATCAGATATCATTTCTGAAAGAGTTAAAGGTAAAGCTATTTTTAATGCGAGAGTAGTATTTTTTTCATAATCTAATATTTCATATTGAAATTTTTCATCTTGTTTATTATATTCTACTAAATTAGCTTTTATTTCATTATCCAAAAGAGCCACATCATCCGTATTTTGGATGGCATTTTTTTGTTCGCATAAAGAAAAAATTGATTTTAGTGTAGTTTCTAATATATTAGAAAACTGATGAATGTTTTCTAAATCCTCAAAAGACTTTTTTAGTAAAGAGATTGATTGAACAAAATCATCTGATTTTTTTTCATCAAGATAATTCGTTATTGCAATCATATCCGTTAAAATAGTAGAAAGAGTTTCTCTTTTAGATTCATATATATGAATAATATGTTCTATACGGTTCATTTCTTCTGTTAATTTTTTTCTTAAATCCATATGGATAAAATTATCCAAATTGTCAAATTCATAAAAAAACATAATAGCCTCCTCTTTTGTATTCCTATTTATTATACAAACAAAAAAAGAGAAAGTAAATATTTTAGATAAAATTAAAAAAATCTTAAGAAGCCGACAAATTTCGACAGACAAAATGATAAATATGTGATATATAATAAATGTTTAATCTATAGATAAAACATTTATGTCAAAAGTTTTAATTCAAAAAAATTCCAACCAGTTATAAAAACCTATTATAGTTTGAAAAAATAATTTCAAACATTTATTAATCATGTAAAAAAATTTAAATCAAAAATATTATTTCAAATTTAAAATTTATTTCAAAAAAATTTTGATCTATAATTACAACACAACTATATTGTTACCAATGAGTAAAAATTGATAAATAAATCACAAAAGATATTGAATATTAATATAAAAGATGATACAATAAGGAGGAATATAATTAGAACAATGGCTATGGTTATTTGTAGGAGGGGATGAAAAAGTGAAAAAAGCAAGCAAGGTAAATAAAGAGATAGAGAGAATCAATAAAAAATTAGCCTCTATGAGTTTAAGCCAAGAAGAAAGAAATAATTATGAATTTAGATTAAAGGCAATAAGAGATGAGATTTCAGCAATTAATTATGCAACACAAAAAGGATTAGAACAAGGAATAGAACAAGGAATAGAGCAAGGAATAGAACAGGAGAGGCAACAAGCAAAAGCCGAAAAGAAAGGAATTGCAAAAAAGTTATTAAAAAAAGGACTTAGCATAGAAGAAGTAACAGAAATAACTGGACTAACACAAGAAGAAATAAAAAAAATGAAAACAAAAGACTAAAAACCTACAAGATAAAATAATAGCAATCAAAAGATAAGGAGAAAAAAGTATGTACCAAGTGAATAAAATTGCGAAAGAAAAGCAAAGAGCAACAAGAATATGGAAAATAGTTAGTATCATCCTATACATTGTGATAATACCAATTATTATCATTAATTTTACATTAATTATAAAATCTTTTATCAATCCAAATGAAACACCAAGTATATTAGGATACAAAAATTACATTATTGTCTCAGGTAGTATGGAACCTACCATCATGACAGGAGATTCCATTTTTGTAAAAGAAGTACCAGAGAATGAAATAAAAGTAAATGATATTATCTCTTTCCAAGATGGAGAAACCATTACAACACATAGAATAATAGAGATAACAGAAGAAAATGGAATTAAAAAATATACCACCAAAGGAGATAATAATCAAGTAAAAGACAAAAATAAAGTGACTTATGAAGAAATAGAGGGAAAATACCAATTCAAGATAAATGGAGTCGGAACAATGTTGCACTTTTTGCAAAACAAAATAATATTGATATTACTAATTCTCATTTTAATAGGGTGTTATTGGTATAGTTGCAGGATAAATAATAGAAAAATGGAAAGAAAAGAAAAAAGAAAAAAATATAAAGAAGAAAAAATGAAAAAAGCTTGACAAAATAAGATTACAGATGTAAACTAATTAAAAGTTTATGCCTGTAATCTTTTATGTAATAGGAAATTTCCCTGAAATTTCTATTACATAAAAATACATTCTTAATACAAGGAGGATATATATGGAATCAAAAAAATACAAAATAACAGAAGCAGAATTAGAAATAATGAAAGTATTATGGGAAAAAGAATCTCTAACTTTAAATCAAATAGTTAAAACATTAAGCCAAGAAGAAAGCAAAAATAAAAGTACCATAAAAACTTTGCTATATCGATTAGTAGAAAAAGGAAGCGTAAGTTCCATAGAAAAGGCAGGAAGAGAAAACGAATTTTGTGCTAATATTACACAAGAAGAATATCTAAAAAAGGAAAATGAAAGTTTCTTAAAACGTTTCTATCAGGGAAGTTGCAATCAATTATTATTAAACTTTGTAGAAGAAAAGAAAATAACAAAAAAAGACCTACAAGATTTAATGGATATGATTGAAAGTGAGGAAGAATAGATGGCAGTTCATGTTTTATCTATGTTAGTACTAACCAGTTTATTAGCAATAATTATCTTAATTTTGCGAAAAATATTTGATAAAAAAATTTCACCAACATGGAAGTTTTTGATGTGGGGATTATTAGGAATAAGTCTTTTAATCCCTATTCGAATTAGTATTCCGTCGCAAAATGCATATATTCCTTTTTGGAGCAAATGGATAACCAAATTAGACAATCTAGAAACAAAAATAATGAACACATCTATTGCTAAAATTATTTTTATTATTTGGATAGCAGGAATGTTAATACTAGCTACTTTTTATTTAATAGAAACCATAAAATTAAAAAGAAAAATTGGAAAAAAAGAAGCAACAGAAGAAAGAATTTTAAGGCTATTAGAACAAGCAAAACAAATAGTAGGAACGAAAAAAGATATCAAGATTATTTGGCAAAATGTAAAAAAAGTACCATGTATCTATGGATTCCTACATCCTAAAATTTTGATGACAAAAGAAATACTAGAAAAAGAAGATAAAACAATTTTACATATTTTAGTACATGAATTAACACATGAAAAAAGAAAAGATATGCTATTAAATAGGGCTCTTATCATCATAGCAACAATCTATTGGTTTAATCCTATTATATGGTTTTGCTTCTATCAAGTAAGACAAGATATGGAATTAAAAACAGATGAAGAAGTTCTAAAAAAACTAGGAGAAAAAGAAAACAAGGCTTATGCAAAATCATTAGTTAGCTTATTACAAGTAAGTGGAGAAGAAAAGCAAGCAATAAAAGTATTAAGTGTAACAGATGGCAAAAAAAATATGGAAAGAAGAATTAAAATGATAAAATTATCTGAAAAATTTAAAGAATATAAGGCATTAATAGGAGTGACGACATTACTATTAACCATTTGTATTGGAATGCTTATTTTTACACAAATTAAACCACAGCAAACAAGCCAAGAAAATAATGTCCAATATTTCGAAACACCAGATAGGGTTATCTACAAAGTAAAAGGAGAAGATAGCTATTATGCATTTCAAAAAGGAGAAGAAGGATACCAAAAAATAGTAAATGGATTGATTCATTCCATTGAAAGCTTAGGACAAGGAACAGTACTTTCTTCTGAAGAAATGGAAAAGATAGAAAAAGAAGAAAACTACATAGAATTAGATTATGATACCATTAGTAAAAATTATGTCATTGCTTATGAAAAAGAAAATAGTATGGTAATCAAAAGAACAGATACAGGTGGAGTTGTGGTTAGAAACAACCTAAGCAAGGTACAAGAACTAAAAAATATATTAGAAGATATCAAATATACATATAACACGCAAAAATATCAAATGGCAGATAATAAAATGGTACCATTCCAAAATCCTATTTCCTATGAAGTACCTAGTTGGTCAAATGAATTAAAAAAATATGAACAAGGCATTTATTCTGTTAGATTAGGAAATGAAAATGCTGTAAAAAACTTTCTAGAAAGAAATCAATTAACTTATCCAGAAATACCACAAGAAACTTTCGAAAAAGTTAACCTAGTTGCCATGATTACAAAATTTCAAATTGACCATATAGATACAAGAGTAGGAGGAGTTACTTGCTATTTCACAGGAATAGAAAACACAAATACTTATTACATTACATTCTTATATTTAAGCAAAGCAGTAAATGTCAATTGTATCTATCGAAATTATGATAAAGTTACTTATACACCTGTGGGTACGTATGAAAATACAAATACCTATAGTGAAACTACAGTAACAACAGAAAGTAAGGAAGGAACAGGAATCATTACAGAAGAAAAAGCAAAACAAATAGCCATTCAAAGCTTAAAAGAAGATGGGATTACAAGTTGGACAGGGATGGAAATAAGACAGTCAACAGAAAACAAATATTATTTGGAAAGATGGACAGATAGCAATAAAGATTACAGCACCAAATATCTTCCTGTTACAGAATATGAACCAGTAGATACTTGGAAGGTTGGTATCCAAGATGCAGGAAGTGTAGGTTGCTATGTCAATGTATGGATAGACAGACATACAGGTGAGGTTCTTTGTTATCATTGGACAGGAGAATAAAAATAGAGTTAATTTAAAATAAATCATCTAAAACGTAAATAAAAAATTGTTACAATTCACAGCTATTTTATATGATATTAGAAAAACCTGATATATAGATATTTGAAAATCAAGACCCGGATTGTTACGCCCTAAGCTTGCGTTTGATTAAAAATATCTATATATCAGGTTTTTTTGAATTGTTAACTTATTTACTATGAATTGTAACAAAATTATATTCATTTTAAGTTTTAGAAATTAGGAATTGTTTTTTTGTCAAAGAAGAGATATAATAATACAAAATAAATAATGAGGAGAAAGCAATGAAAATAAAAAAGAATATTTTAATTATTATCCTAATGATACTAATTAGCATAACTACCAATAGCTGGGCAGTAGATCAAACTTCAAACGAGGGAGAAGTAATAAATATATTAGGACAAGAAGCAAATGCAGATAATACAAAAGAAGTAACTATTGATTCTATCGGAATGAAATTTAGGATAAATAAAGACATGTATGATATCATACAGGGATTAGAAACAGGGGATGAAAAAGTTAAAGACTTCATATCTTCCAAAGCAAATTTTACCCAATTAGGAATTGTATTTGATGCTGTAGACTCACTGGATGAAAACAGTTTTAGTAAAGAATTTATCATTATGGTATCACAAAATGCAGGAACAGAAAAAATGGGTAATTTATCATCTGTATCAGAAGAAGAATTGAATCAAGTTAGTGAAGTTTTTTTTCAAGAACTAAAAGAAGCAACAGAAGAAGTAAACTTTGATGAAACCAAAACAATAAAAAGTCAAAATGGAAATGTATATATGGTAGCAATATCTCATCAAGAAATAGAGAAAGGAACTGTAAATACGGCAACTTATTATACAGTCATTGCCAAAAGATTAGTGGCTATCACATTTCGATATTTAAACAAAGAAATAGACCATACAGAAATTAGCCAAATGATAGAATCAACCACATTTGACACTGAAAAAATAGAAGCAGATGAACAAGCAGCTCTTGTAAGAACATTTGTGGCTTATGGAATTATTGGACTTGCTATTATCATTTTAGGAATCATCGAGAGAAAAACTTTCAAAAAGAAAACCATAAAAATAGAAGAAAAAGACAAGAAAGAATATCAAAAAATGGGAGGATTCTTCTTAATATTCATTGTAACATTAGGATTAACAGTATTAAATTCTCTTAATAGTTTTAGTTCTTTTAATGAATTAGAACAGACTACTTTCAAAATTATCTTTTACATACAAAATATAATTAGTCTATTATTAATCATAGGAATCGTTTTCTTACTATTAAAGAAGAAAGAAGAAAAAACGCCAAAAAGAATAGAAAAAATATTAATCATAATGGGAATAATAAACATCTTAAGCAGTATAATTAGAATTATTATTTCCTTCAATGATACACAAACCTTCTATATGACACAATATTATCTTCAAGAAGCGATGTCTATTTTAGCAAATCTTGCATATATGATGGTTTGGAGTACCTATTTTGTAGTATCTAAAAGAATACATGTATATTACCAAATCCCATTTGAAACCAAAACAGATAAATAAAATTTTCTATACAAAAAAATGAATTCGCAAATTATTTTTAAAGTTATATAAAAAATAATTTGCGAATTTCAATTTTTGTTCTATAAATAATAAAGATAATTCAAACTTATCTAAGGGTGTAATGCATATCATCTGTAAAGCCAAGTAACCATATAGGTGAAACATCAAATGATTCGGCAATTTTTACGACCATAGAAAGTTGAACTTTTTTGGTTTTGCCACTTGCATATTTAGAAATAGTACCTTTTGATTTTACACCTAATTTTTTAGCTACTTCTTCATAAGTGATATCTGAATTATTTAAAAGAATAGTAAACCTTTCTGGAAAGTAATTATCCAATAAAATACCCCCTAATGAATTTATTTTAATGAAAGTATATCATTTTATTAAAATTTTGTAAATAAAAAAAGAAAAAAAAGAAACCAGAAATATGAAAATGTAATACTAACAGGGGGAAGATAAAAAAAGTAAAACGAAAATGTTGACAAACAAGAAAAAATGATATATTATGTTTCTATAAAAGAAACGAAAGGAATCGATATGGAGCAAAAAATAGTAGGAAATAGAATAAAAGAGCTAATGAAAAAGAAAAACATGACAATAAAAGACTTATCTGAAAAAATGGGAGTAACAAGTAAAACCTTGTCGAAAAAATTGAATGGAGAACAAGAATTTTGCGTAAGTGAAATTCTAATAATAACAAAGATTTTTAATTTAAGTATAGAAGCTTGTGCTCGAATATTTTTTGGTTCAGATGATATTTCATTAGAGGCAAGAATTCATAAATAATTATCATACTATTAATTAGAAACTTTCGCTTTCAAATTTTATATTGGGATTATAAATTGATATAGATGCTCCTAAAAATAAAGTTACTTTACTTTTTATATATATAGTAAAGTAACTTTATTTTTATGTCAAAATCTTTAAGAAGAACTAGACTTTTTATAATATATTTTATATAATAAAGAAAAAATATGGAGGGATATTATGTATGAGAGGAACGCAATTGTACTAGAAAGATATTTTGAAAAAAAATTCGGATTTGATAAATCAAACAATCTTAAGACAAATTATACCAATTTTAGCGATTTATTAGAAGAATTGGAAAAATATCAAATTGCTGTTATAGATGAAGAAAAAGTAATACAAGAATTTGATGAAATTGCTCAAAAAATACAAATCATACAAAAGACACAAGAAAAACTATGTGCTACAAATGAAAAACTAGAAGAAGAAAGAAATAGATTATTTAATTTATTAGACGAAAATCCTTCTACCATAGAAAACAAATTAGAAAAAATAGAAAATACATTAGAAAAAAATAATGAAGAATTAAAAAAATTGAGAATAGATTTTATAGAATCACTAGAAGTTTTTGGAGAACAACAGATTCAAAGAAATAAATGTGCAAAAGAAAGACGAGTGGCAGAAACAAATCATGTGACATTTGTACAAAAAGTAACAAAAATGTTCCAGGAATTAAATCAAGAGGACATTCAAAATGCTAAAAATTTTCTAAATTCAGACAAAGAAACTGTAGAATATGAAATTTATCAAATTTTAATGAAAAATGGTAAAAATGAAAAAATTGAATTTTATGTAGATGCAATGCAAATGGCAGCTAAAACCAGAATAACAATTGCAGAAAAAGAAATAGAATGTTATCTAACTATTTATGATAAATTGAAAAAATTATTGCAAGAAATAGAAAATGATAATTTAAAATTAGCAAAATATCAAAAAGCTTTAAGAGATGCAGATGTAAAATTAGCTTTTTTAAGAGCAGAAAAAGAATATATAGTAGGATTCTTAGATAATGAAAGAATGATAGCAATTAACGGAGTAAAAGTACATCAAAAAATGATGGAAGAGGCATGTAATAATTTCGAAACAGATATGGCACAAATTTCTAATTTATATGAATTAATTTTAAGAGAAATTGCTGGAAAATCTACTAAAAAAGCATACAAAGAACTATATAATAAAACCTATTTAAAAGAAATAGAAGATAAGGAAAGAAACTTTGAACAAGAAGTACATCATATCAAAATTCCTATGGGGACGGTAATCAATTCCAATTACTGGAGAATAGAAGGTATTAAAAATATATATAATGTATTCCAAGAAGAGGTTAGTGAAAAATTTGCAAAAGACTTGTCAGAATTTAAAATAGAAGAACCACAAAAAGAAGAGCTTGTTACAGTAAGTAGTACACAAAATCAAAATATTAAGATATTTGAAGAGGAAAAAGAAGAAGACTACAATGATGATGAATATGAAGAGGAATATGAGGACGAATATGAGGATGAATATGAGGATGAGTATGAGGATGAGTATGAGGATGAGTATGAGGACGAAGAGGGATATGAAGATGAGTATGAAGAGGATGAAGAAGAATATGGCGATGAATATGAGGATGAAGAATACGATGACGATGATAGCTGGGATGACGAATATGAGGAAGAATTTGATGATGTAGAGGAAGAAAGCAAAGAACCTAATGAGGAAGAATTAGAAGACGAGTATGAAGATGATGAAGAGTATGAATATGAAGAAGATGATGACGAATACGATGAGGATGCATGGGACGATGAAGAAGACATCTGGAAAGAAGAAAGTGAGGAAGAAGATATTTGGAAGGAAAAAAGCAAAAAAAATAATACTTCCAAAAAAATAAAAAATAACAAAACAGAGAATAAAGAAGAACTAGAAGAAGCGAAAGGATTATTTAATAAATTTTTTAAGAATAAAAAGAAATAAAATATTCTACTAGAGTTGCAAAAATACCTTTCATGATATAATAAAATATATCGAGAAGGTACAGGATAAAGACATGAAAAATTTTTTCTAATGTCTATATCCGTTGAATTATCTAGTTTTAGAGATGGTTGATGTATC
>CALXCD010000012.1 GCA_944386715.1 uncultured Clostridia bacterium | reverse complement strand
CCATTATTTACCATAAAGTGCTATTTTCTAGGACTTTTATTTTTTATGGGATTTTTCCTTTATTATTTTTCAACCTTCCTCCTTTGTAAGCACCTATAATATATTATATTTTTTTGATAAAATCAAGTGGTTGAAGGTAAGATTAGGTGCAAAAATTGGCATTGACAAAATACAACATAAAAGTTAAAATAATGATAGGTGGTTACATGAAAGCAAAAGATAAAAGTAAAAAAAATCTTAAGTTTTCGCTAAAAAATATACTTTATTTTTTGGCTATTATTGTTATTTTATTATATGCTTGTCTATTTTATGACTTATATTTTGAAAAAAATAAATCTTATGCAAAAGAAGTAGATGCCAAGCCACAAGAAATAAAAATTAGTAATGCAGAAAAAATACAAGTAGAAGATATTTTGGAAAATATGATACAAGATGGAAAAAGGGAAGAATTTGTAGTAGAAGAAGTGGAATTAGAGTATTTAACGAAATATCAAAATAATCCAGAATTGCCTAAAGGAATGATACAAGTTGTACAAGAAGGAAGAGAAGGAAAACAGCAAATTACTAAAAAGAGAACATATGAAAAGGAAGAATTAGTTTCAGAAGAACCAGTAAACACAAAAGTGACAAAAGCATCTATTAACAAAATTGTAGAAATAGGAACAGCAAATTATACTAGTAATTATAAGGTAAAAGTAGGAGATACCTTATATGTTACATCAGATAGATTATCTGTTATGTTTGAACCAAATGAGCAATCTGAAAAGTTAGCTACTCTTGGTAAAAATGACGAAATTAAATTGTTACAAATAGATGGTGAATGGTATAAAATCAAAAATAATATTACACAAGGATATGTGAGGGCAGAATGTACGACTTACTTAAATCCAAATCAAAAATTAGAAGAAGAGAGCAACACAAGTCAAGATACAGGTACTTCTAAAACGAAACAACAATTAATTAGTACTTTGCGTTTTGATATGGCGTTGAATAAACCTAGTGGATTAAGTTTGGAACAATTTAAAAAAGTATTATCAGATAGTAAAGATACCAATAAGATTTTTGAAAAGAATGCAGAATATTTTTATTACATAGAAAAACAATACAACATCAATGGTATTTTTGTAGCAGCAGTTGGAATTCATGAAAGTGCATGGGGAACCTCAAAAATCGCAAATAGTAAAATGAATTTGTTTGGATATGGAGCTTATGACTCTAACCCATATAGTGGAGCATATCATTTTTCTGATTATTCAGAATGTATTGATTTAATTGCTAGGGTGTTTGTGAAATATTATTTAAATCCAAAAGGAACAGAAATTTATGGAGGAGAGAAAGCACAAGGAACTTATTATAATGGGGCAACTTTAAGTGGTGTAAATACCAAATATGCAACAGATAAGAATTGGGCAAATGGAGTTTATAGTCATATGAAGTATTTGTATAATAAATTATAATTCTACAATAAAAATAATATGTCGTTATATTTTCATATTTTTGTTAAAAGTAAGTTTAGCAATCAATTCTTGTTTACAAAGTATGGAAATATAGCGATTTTTCTATGTCATAGGATGAAACTGTTATGGAAGTATAGCTATGTAGGAACTTTTTGTATAAAAAATCTAAAAATTCCTTGCTATTTTTTTAAAGTTATTGTATGATATAAAGGTATAAGAAAAAACATGGAAATTGCTAAAAATAAGATACAGAAAGGGGCACCGTATACATGAAAAAAGCAGTTGTCATAATAGGAATTATAATAATTTTGTTAGGAATCTTTATGTTTCAAACAAAGGTATATGCAGCAGATGAAAAAGTATTAGATAACGAAATAGAAAGTCAGCTAGTACAAATAAAAGAAGAAGCAGCAAATTCGTTAGAAGATTATCAACAAAAATATGGTTCAGATACTTATGGATTAGTGGCTTACATCCTGAATTTAGTAAGAATATATAGTATTCCATTTTGTTTCTTAGGAATTGCCATTGGAGCTATTCATAAATATGTAATAGGTATCAGAAAACTAGACACATTAGAAAAAGGTATGGGTTTAATTGTGACTTTTATTACAATACTAATTATTTGCCAAATTTTACCATTAGCTTTTGCGGTATTTGTAAAATTTGGAAGGGGGTAACAAATGAAGGTTTTATTTGCTGTAAACAATGAGGATATTTCAGAATCTATCGTAAAAAAGTATCAAAAAGAATACAAAGAGATTATATCCTATAAAAATGTTTACTATTTCAATGCGATATTAAAAGAGATACAAAGAGATAAATCCTATGATAGGATAGTTATTAGTGAAGAATTAGAGGCTTTTGCACATACACAATATGACCAAATAGATAAATTTATATTTGATAAATTGGATAGTATTAGTGATGAAGCTTCTAATATTAGAGGAAATGATACACCAATTATATTAATTTGCTCAGATAGAAGAACGAAATCAGAGCCAATGCTTGTTAAATTATTTGGTATTGGTATTTATAATGCTATTATAGGGAATGATAGGAGCGTAGATGAAGTTTGTAGATTAATTCATAAACCACGTCTAAAAAAGGAAGCAAAAAGCTACTATAAAATTGATGCAGAGGAAGTCAACTATCAAGCAGAAAATGAAAATGATGTTAGTGAAATGGAAATACAAAACATTTTAGCACATTATAAGAGTTTAGGAAAAAATGAAGATAGATATATAGATAGTTTCAATAATATAGCAGCACAGTATAATGATACACAATTAAGAATTATCAGCAGATTTTTACCGTTAAATGTAAAAGCAGTACTAGAGGAAAGATCACCTAAATATCAACAAATAATGACTTTTAATAATAAAGTTTCTAATAGTTTGAGATATAAGAATGCTGCAGAAGAAAAACAAGGACCAAGTGAAAAATTATTGAAACCAAAAACAAAAGATATGCCAATGACTAAACCTGTGGTTATACCTAATGCTGTAAATGTGAGTGGTGCCAAAAAGTTGTCCAAGGCAAAATCAATGGGAATTTCTCCTAAACAAACTGTTATGCAACAACAAGAAAATTATGTGAAACAACAAAATAAAGCTATAAACACACAACAGCAACCAGTAGAAACTTTTGAAACGGTACCACAAACTTCTATAGAACAACCTGTACAAGCACCCGTAAAAAGAGGAAGAGGTAGACCTAGAAAAAATCCTGTTGTTACAACTTCAGTACCAACAAATGAAGCTACTCAAGAGGAGGTTGTAGCACCTGTAAAAAGGGGAAGAGGTAGACCTAGAAAAAATCCTGCGACAGAACCACAAGCGCCTCAAACACAAGGAATACCACAAGAGGAGGTGGTTTTACCAGAATTCGAAGAAGAACCAGAAGATACTGTATTGCCAGGATTTGATGTACCACAAAATAATATACAATCTTCTCATCAAGAAGATGCTGTTTTACCAGGTTTTGAAACAGAAGAAACTATCTTACCAGGATTTCAAACAGAAGAAAGAGATACATCTTATCAAAATCAATATACACCAATGACAAGAAATGAGGATGTTTATACTGCACCAGTAATGCCTGGAACAGAGATAGAAGAACCAATACAAACTAATGCAATGAAAACGAATAATAGTTATATACAAACATTAGATATTTCTAGTCTATTGACAGCAGATAAAAAGATAGTATCTTTTGTAGGTACAAGTAAAAATGGTACCTCTTTTATTGTAAATAATGTAGCACAAATTCTTTCTTCTATGGGAATTAATACAGCAATTTTAGATACGACAGCCAACAGAAATTCTTTTTATATTTATACAAAAAATGAGGAAGAATTAAGAAAAACAGCATCTTATAGTATCGAAAATTTAGTGCAAGGAATAGCAAAGGGAATTGAAGTGAATAAAAATTTAACTGTTTTTACTTCTTTGCCAGATGGAAAAGATATTATTAATCAAGTGGATGAAATATTACAAACATTGGTAACAAACTATTCTGTTATTTTAATAGATTGTGATTTTGGTACATCTATGGGATATTTTAAGCAATCACAAGAAATTTATTTAGTGCAATCTATGGATATCCTTACGATTCAGCCATTAACTGCTTTTTTACGTGAGTTAAAAGCAAAAAATGTTTTGGATGAAAAAAAATTAAGAATCATTTTAAATAAGGCGGTTAAAGTAAGAGGCGTAACAGAAAAGACAATTATTGGCGGAATGGCTTTTTATAATGATCCTGCTATGTCTTTTATGACAGAATTATTTGATAGAAATTTGATAAAATATATTTCGATTCCTTTTGATGAAGAAGTATATGTGAAATATTTAGAAAATATTATTAACTGTGAAATAGATTTAAAAGGTTATACCAAACAGTTTATGCAAGTTTTAAAAGAATTAGCTAATATGATTTATCCATTAGTATCAGGAAATAGTACATATCGACCACCATCAGCAAATCAACAGAATAATAGGACTTTTTCACCACAAATGAATAATACATTAGATCAGATGAAAAGAAAATTTTAATGGGAGGAAAAAATAGTGATAACAGTAGTAGTAGTGGGAATTTTAATTATTGTAATACTTGTATTAGTTGTTTATAATATTAAAATTAATAGTAGAATACAAGAATTTAGAAATGTAAATCAAAAGATAACTAATTTACAAGTAGTACAAGATTTTATGAATACAATAGGAGAAACTTCTTCAGTTGATCAAAAAATCAAGAAAATAAATGATATATTAGTTGAAAAATATGAAATTAAATATTCTACTATTGTTGTATTCAATGGGGCAGAATATGAAATAAAAGCATCTAATGTAGATAAAAAACATTGGGACGCATTAAAAAGTTTACAAGATGTGGATATGTTTAAAGATAGTATTCAAACAGCAACGCCTAAATATGTTACAGTTAATAATGAAAAAGAAAAATTACCATATCAGCAAATGGAATTTGGAAGAGCAAAGTCAGCCATCTTTTTCCCATTATATATTGATAATGTATATATTGGTTATTGGATTATGGAGAGTGGAACACCACATGACTTTGATAATGTGGATACTACAATTTTAGAAGTTATTAAAGACAACATTGTTTCTGTTTTAAAAACAGTAGTGCATCAAAAGACATTAGAATCTATTGTAAGAACAGACCTTTTTACAGGTTTATATTCAGAAGAGTATTTATATGGGGAAGGTAAAAAAGTTATTGATCAATATACTATTTCTACTATTTGTATGTTTAAAATTACGAACTTAGAAGAAATTAATAAAACATATTGTAGAGAATTAGGGAATAAAGTAATTACAAAAATTAGTGAATATATTCAAGATAATATTGCAAAAGATTATGTTTTTGTTAGATATATGGGACCTAAATTTGTTATTGCTTTTTCTGGTGTAGAAACAAGTGGAGTGGCAGATTTTATCAATGATATAAAAGAAACAATTGAAAAGATGCAAATAAAATTGACGCAAGAAGATATGCAAGAAGAATTAACAAAGCAAGCTCCCAATAGTCAAATACCAAATTTAGAACAACAAATAGCAACACCAAGATTGAATTTTGTATTATCTTCTTATTATAAAGGAACTGGATTAGAGGAAGTACTTAAAAAATTAGAAGAATATTTAGATAATGCTCCAAAGGAAGAGAGTGATATTACTAATATTTAATAGAATGAAGGAGGAGAGTATAATGGAATTTGATAAAACAATGAGTTTTGAAGTAGAAAGGGAAGAAAACGAAAAAGCACAAGAAATTGTGAAAGAAGTTTATGAAGCATTAGTAGAAAAAGGATATAATCCAATTAATCAAATTGTAGGATACATTTTATCAGGTGATCCAACTTATATCACAAGTCATAATGATGCGAGAAATAAAATAAGAACCATTGAAAGAGATGAATTATTAGAAAAAATGGTAAAAAATTATATAGGATTAGAAGAATAAGATGAGAAAGTTAGGAATTGATTATGGAGAAGCAAGAGTTGGGGTTGCAATTACAGATGCTTTGAATATTACAGTACAGGGTTTGGAGACGATTCAGAGAAATCATTCTGATAAATTTGTTTTAAAAAGATTAGATGAAATTTTGCAAGAATATGAAGTGGATACAATTGTTGTCGGAATGCCTTTCCATATGAATGGAACAGTTTCAGAAAGAGCGAAAATAACAGAAAGCTTTATCCATAAATTAAAATGCAAATATAATAAGATTAAAATAGAAACTATAGACGAAAGACTAACTACAGTAGCAGCTCACAAAACAATGAACTTTTTAGAAGTAAATAAGCATAAAAAAAGAGGAATTGTGGATACTATATCTGCAGTATATATTTTAGAAACCTATTTAAATAAATTGAAAAATACATTGCAAAACGAAAAAAAATAAGGTATGATATAACCAATCATATGATGCATATGATTTTATATAGAAAGGAGAAAATTATGGAAGAAAATTTTGAAGGAGAAGAATTAGACAACATTGTTGTTTTAAATGATGAAGACGGAAATGAAGTTAAATTTGAGTTTTTGGATTTAGTGGAATTAGACGAGGAAGAATATGTAGTCTTATTACCAGTTACTGAGGAAGGGGAAGAAGAAGAAGGAGAAGTTGTTATATTAAAAGTAGAAGATACAGATGATGAAGATGCAGAAGAAGAATCTTATGTAAGTGTAGAAGATGAAGAAGTATTAAATAAAGTATTTGAGATTTTTAAAGAAAAATTTAAGGATGATTTTGATTTTGTAGATGAAGATTAGGAAAAAAGGTGAGGAGGTAGGTGGATACATTCTCACCTTTTAGGATAAAAATAAGGGGGAATAACAAATGAGAAATTTTTCTACATGGCTATTAGTAATGTTTGCAGTCATGTTCTGGGGATTTAGAGTAGTAGTGGCACTTATGGCACAGTTAAGTCAGGATTTCGGAGGTATTGCTCCACTAAATCTTACATTAGAAATAGTTTTATTATTTGTAGCATTAATATGTTTTATTTTAATTGTAAAAAGAAAAATGGTAGGAGCATTATTATATTTACTAACTTATGGAATTTATTTTGGAACAGACTTATTTAATAGATTAACTATTATGATGGAAGCAACAGAAGAAGTTGCACCAGAGAATATGATGAATGCTGTTTTCGCTTTTATTGGAATTATCTTGCCAATTGCTATCTTATTAGATTTATTAGCAGATAAAAATAGAAAAGCAAATCCAAAAGATAAAAAGACAGATTGGTTTTTCAAAAATGAGAAATTCGATAGAAAATTAGACGAAAGAGCAGATAAAAATAATTATAGAACATTATAAAATTTGATGAAGTATAGAATAAAATATAAATTATTCTATACTTTTTAAAGTAAATGGTATAAGTAAAAATAGGAATAGGAGAAAAAGATGAGTAACGAAAATTCGGTAAAAGTAAATATTAATTGGTATCCTGGGCATATGGCAAAAACAAAAAAACAAATCATAGAAGATTTAAAATTAGTAGATATCATAATAGAATTATTAGATGCACGAATACCAATATCTAGCCAAAATCCAGATATCGCACAAATAACAAAAAACAAGAAAAAAGTTGTTATTTTAAATAAATCTGATTTAGCAGATGAGACACAAAATAAAAAATGGGTGTCTTATTTTGCAACTCAAAAAATACCAGCTATTTTAGTAGATTCTAATACTGGAAAAGGAATACAAGAAAGCATAAGACAAGTAGAAAAATGCATGGAAGAAGAAATCCAACTACAAGCCCAAAAAGGAAGGTCTGGTAGAAAAATTAGGGCAATGGTACTAGGAATTCCAAATGTAGGAAAATCTTCTTATATTAACCGTGTTGCTAAAAAGGCAAGTGCTGGGGTAGGAAATAAACCTGGAGTGACGAAACAAAAACAATGGATTCGTATTAATGATAAAGTGGAACTGTTAGATACACCAGGTGTATTATGGCCTAAATTTGAAAGTGAAGAAGTAGCTCTTCATTTAGCTTTTACAGGAAGTATTAAAGAAGATGTGCTAGAAAGAACGGAAATTGCTTATCAATTAGTGAAATTCTTATTGGAAAAACAAAGAAAAAAATTATGTGAAAGATATCAATTAGATAATGATAAAATAGAACAGATATTACTACAGAATCAACCTGAAAATTTTAATATTTATGAAGTAATGCTTGAAATCGGAAGAAAAAGAGGATGTATGATTGCAGGAGGAAATATCGATGAAGAGAAAACTGCAAAAATAATATTAGATGAGTTTAAAAATGGAATCATGCGGAAGAATTACAATTGAGCATCCTGAAGATATTTTTTAAAGTCTATAGAATATCGATACATTTGAGTGATAGTAGGCAAAACTTTAATGATTAAAAATTACTGTTCAGACTTTAAATTTAAATAGACCTGTTTAATCGCAATTGTTTCAAAAAAATTGGTTCCCCTTGTTAAGGATATCCACCAATTTTTTTAAAATCAATTGCTGACGCGGGCTTTAAGTATGCTAGTCTGAACGTAATGATTAAAATAGAAAGAAGAAGAGGAGTAAAGAATGGAAAAATGGATAGAATTTAATAGAACACCAGAAGAAGTAAATTTATTATCTCCTTTAACATGGGCATATGTAGGAGATTGTGTATATGAATTATATATTAGAACAAAATTGGTAAATAGAACAAATTTAAAACCACATAAATTACACATAGAAACCATTAAATATGTGAAGGCACAAGCACAGGCAGAACGATTAAAAAAAATACAAGAAAATTTGACAGAAGAAGAAAAAGATATTGTAAGAAGAGGAAGAAATGCACAAAATCACCATTTGCCTAAAAATTGTAATGTAGAAGATTATAGTTATGCTACAGCTTTTGAAGCATTGATTGGATATTTATTTTTAACAAATCAAACAGGTAGATTAAAGGAAATATGGGAAATGATGTAAAAATACTTGAAATTTATAGAAAAATATAGTACAATAGGTATGTCTAGTAAAGACATACCTTTTACTTAGCTTAAAGAAAAGCACCTAAGCTTTGGGCTCAGTTTAAGGAATGAAGAATTTAGGAGGTGTATAAAATGACAAAGGAAAGAAAACAAGAAATCATTAACACATATAAAAGAGAAGAAAATGATACTGGTTCACCAGAAGTTCAAGTAGCTCTTTTAACAGAAAGAATTAATGAGTTAACAGAACATTTAAAAATCCACAAAAAAGATAACCATTCTAGAAGAGGACTTTTAAAAATGGTTGGAAAAAGAAGAAACTTATTAAATTACTTAGCAAAAAAAGATGTTAATAGATACAGAGAAATAGTTGAAAAACTAGGATTAAGAAAATAAAACAATAAAAAGCCCAGTGCTTATTTTAGCATGGGCTTTTTAGCAGTCATTTGTGAAAATCAAGCAAAAATTTAGGTAAGTAGCTTGTATCCTGTATTAATGAAAATTAATATAGAATAGAGGTTACCATCTAAATTTGCTTGATAAATAACAAAAAATAGGGAAAACTAAATAAGAATAGGTGCAAATTTAGAAAAAGGAAAGGAAGAAATATATGTTTAAAACTTATGAAATGCAATTAGCAGGAAGAAAATTAGTGATTGAAACTGGTAAAATGGCAGGACTTGCTAATGGAAGTGTATTAATACGTTATGGAGATACTTGTGTTTTAGTTAATGTAACTGCTTCCAAAGAACCAAGGGAAGGAATTGACTTTTTCCCATTGTCAGTAGATTTTGAAGAAAAATTATATTCAGTAGGAAAGATTCCAGGAGGATTTCTAAAAAGAGAAGGGAAACCAAGTGATAAAGCAATTTTAACAGCAAGAGCAATTGATAGACCATTAAGACCTTTATTTCCAAAAGATTTTAGAAATGATGTAGTAGTAGTAGGTACTGTACTTTGTGTGGAACAAGATAATTCACCAGAAGTAGCAGCCATGATTGGAGCAGCAACAGCTCTTGCAATATCAGATATTCCATTTAATGGACCAACAGCAGCAGTAGCTGTAGGATTAGTAGATGGAGAAATTATTATCAATCCAACAGAAGAACAAAGAGAAAAAAGTGATTTAACATTAACAGTGGCAGCCACTGAAAAGAAAATTACAATGATTGAAGCAGGAGCAAATGAAGTACCGGATAATGTGATGTTAAAAGCAATTAAAGAAGCTCATAAAGAAATCAAAAAAATCTGTAAATTTATCAATAAAATCCAAAAAGACATTGGAAAACCAAAATTTGAGTATAAATCTTTTGAAGTAGACCATGATGTTTATCAATTCATTGAAGATAACTTCAAAGAAGAAATGAAACAAGAAGTGCAAGAAGCAGATAAAGAAACAAGAGATAAGAAAATAGATGCTTTATCAGATAAAATTGCAACTACTTATGCAGAAAAGTTTGGGGAAGAAATGGCAGAAGAACATAAGTCAGATATTGCAGAGGCGATTTACAAATTAGAGAAAAAATGTGTTAGAGAAATGATATATTTCGAACATAAAAGGGTTGATGGAAGAGCATTAGATGAAATAAGACCATTATCTTGTGAAGTAGGATTACTTCCAAGAGTACATGGAAGTGCTTTATTTACAAGAGGACAAACACAAGTATTATCTATTGCAACTTTAGGAATGATTAGTGAAGAACAAGTGCTAGATGGAATCGATACAGAGGAATCTAAAAGATATATGCATCATTATAATTTCCCAAGTTATTCTGTAGGAGAAGCGAGACCATCTAGAGGACCAGGAAGAAGAGAAATAGGACATGGAGCATTAGCTGAAAAAGCACTAGTACCAGTATTGCCATCTAAAGAGGAATTTCCATATGCTATTAGGGTGGTGTCAGAAGTATTATCTTCTAATGGTTCTACTTCACAAGCAAGTATTTGTGGAAGTACACTATCTTTAATGGATGCAGGTGTACCAATTAAAAGACCTGTTGCAGGAATATCTACAGGATTAGTAACAAATCCAGATAATGATGATGATTATGTGATGTTAGTAGATATCCAAGGATTAGAAGATTTCTTTGGAGATATGGACTTTAAAGTAGGAGGAACAGAAAAGGGAATTACGGCTATTCAAGTGGATATCAAATGTGATGGATTAACCTATGATATTATTAAAGAAGCATTTGAAAAAACAAGAATTGCAAGAAAACATATATTGGAAGATGTCATGTTACCAGTAATTAGTAAGCCAAGACCAGAAATTTCACCATATGCGCCAAGAATTGTAGGAACACAAATAAAGGTGGAAAAAATTAAAGATGTTATTGGTCCTGGAGGAAAAATGATTAATAAAATTATTGATGAAACAGGAGTAAAAATTGACATCGAAGAAGATGGACAAGTATTTATCTATTCTCAAGATAATGAAAAAGCAATGCAAGCATTAGAAATGATAGAAGATATTGTAAGAGAAGTAGAAGTTGGCGGTATTTATTATGGAGAAGTTGTTCGATTAATGAATTTTGGGGCATTTGTAGATTTAGGATGTGGAGGAAAAGAAGGATTATTACACATTTCTAAAATTTCAAATGAAAGAATTAAACACATAGAAGATGTTCTTCATGTAGGAGATAAAGTTACAGTAAAAGTAACAGATATTGATGACCAAGGAAGAATTAACTTAACGATGAAGAACTTAAATGAAGCAAAAGTCTATGAAGAGGATTAAAATATCAAAATTAATAAAGATTTAATCAAAAGCCAATTTGTATTTTTACAAATTGGCTTTTGGAATGATAAAATGATAAATAGTTTAATTTTGTTCTAACAAATTTAATAGTTAAATATATAAGAATAGAGAAAAGGAAGTGGAAAAATGCATTTAATATCTGATTTTTCAGAATATATTAGCAATATTTCAGGGATAGATAAGGAATATATTAAATTAACCATTTTAACTATTTTTGTTATCCTTATTGCGGAAATAATAAAGTGGATTGCCAAAAATATATATTCCCATATGCCAGTAAGTGATAAAAAGAAATTTTTTAGAAATAGAAAATCCAAAATAATCATAACTGTTATTTCTTTTGTTGTTATTCTTCTAATATGGGGAGAAAAATTAAATGGTATTATTACACTTGTTAGTTTTATTTCTGCTGGTGTTACTATTGCTATTAGAGAAATTATCTTTAACTTTTTTGCGGGAATTTATATCAATATGAGAAAGCCTTTTGATGTAGAAGATAGAGTAGAAATAGATGAAATCAAAGGAGATGTTATTAATACACATGCCTTGAGTTTTGAAATGCTGGAAATTGGGGAAAGAAATGAGGGAGAACAAAGTACTGGAAGAATTGTGCATATTCCTAATTCTTATATTTTTACAAAAACATTGAAGAATTATACAAAAGCTTTCAAGTATATTTGGGATGAGATTAAGATTGAATTAGATTTGGATGCTAATATAGAAGAAACAAAAGAAAAGATATATGATATTTTATTCGAAAATCCAGAACTACAAGAAACTCCTAAAAAGATGGAAGATGCTGTAGATGAGGCTATTTTGGAATATCGTATTTATTATAATAATTTGGACCCTATTATTTATACAACTATCAAAGATTCTCATGTGGAATTATGTTTAAGATATTTGGTACATCCTAAAAAAGCAAGAAATGTACAAGATGAAATTACTTTGAGAATTTTGGAAGAAAATAAAAAGGGAACTATTAAATTATATGGTTAATCTGGGACTGTCCCCATATGACCACAAATGGTTACTTTTGGGACAGGTTAACAAAAATTTCAAAAAAAGCTTGATTTTTTGCCAAAAAGTGGGTATAATAATAAAGAATAGTAAGAAAGGCAGTAAGAGTGGGAACAAATCCCACTCTTCACTTTTGAAAAGGAGGTTGGGTGTTGACCAAGTTAGAAGAAAAAGTAGAAAAATTATTAAAAGATACAATAGAAAGTTTAGGCTATGAATTATATGATGTTGAGTATGTCAAAGAAGGCAAAAACTATTTTTTAAGAATCTATATTGATAAGCCAGAGGGAATTGATTTGAAGGATTGTGAAAAGGTAAATGATGCTATATCAGATAAGTTAGATGAGGCAAATTATATCAAGGAGCCATATTTCTTAGAAGTTTCATCACCAGGAGTAGAAAGAGTGTTAAGAAAAGATAGACATTTAGAACAAAATAGGGAAAAAGAAATAGAAATAAAGTTATTTAAGAAAGATGAAAATGGTAAAAAAGAATATCAAGGAATATTAAAAAATTTTGATGAGGATAAGATTATATTAGAACAAATGAAACAAGGAAAAGAAGAACCAAATCAAGTACAAAATTTAGAAATAGAACGTAAAGATATTGCACATATTAAAACAATATATCATTGGTAAAGGGAGGAAGAAAAATGAAAAACGAAGCAATTGATAATAAAGAATTAATATTAGCATTAGAAGAACTAGAAAAAGAAAAAGGAATTAAAAAGGAATATTTATTGGAATCTATTGAAACGGCATTAGTA
The DNA here is from genome assembly GCA_944386715.1 of uncultured Clostridia bacterium. Classification (GTDB taxonomy): domain Bacteria; phylum Bacillota; class Clostridia; order TANB77; family CAG-508; genus CAG-269. Next base: position 29,267 of record CALXCD010000012.1, on the reverse strand, counting down.
ACAGCCTATAAAAGAAATTTTGATTCTTTGGAAAATGTAAAGGTAGAAATGGATCCACGGAACAGGAGCAACTCATGTATATGCTATGAAAGAAGTGATGGAAAATGCAAATGACCCAGCTTTGGAAATTAGTTTGAAAGAAGCAAGAAAAATAAATAAAGATGCTAATATTGGAGATTCTGTAGGGGTAGAAATTGTACCAAGAGATTTTGGTAGGATTGCAGCACAAACTGCGAAACAAGTTATTATTCAAAAATTAAGAGAAGCAGAAAGAGATGTCATTTTTTCAGAATTTAATGATAGAAAAGGTGAGATTGTATCAGGATTAATTCAAAAAGCAGATCATAATATTGTGGTAATGGATTTAGGAAAGTTAGAAGGAGTAATGCCAGCAAAGGAGCAAATTCCAACAGAACATTATCATGTAAATGATAAAATAAAAGGATATGTTCTAGATGTGGAAAGAGGAGCAAAAGGAGCACCACAAGTTATTGTTTCTAGAAGCCATCCAGATTTTGTTAGAAAATTATTAGAGTTTGAAATTCCAGAAATATATGAAGGTGTTATTGAAATTAAAAGTGTATCTCGTGACCCAGGATATAGAAGTAAAATTGCCGTATATTCTCCGGACCCTAATATTGACCCAGTAGGTTCTTGTGTAGGACAAAAAGGTGTTAGAATTCAGAATGTAATTAATGAATTAAATGGAGAAAAAATTGATGTTATTGAATGGAATGAGGATCCAAGTATTTATATAGCATCTAGCTTACTTCCTGCACAGATATTGGCGGTAGATATTAAAGAAGATGAAAAATTTGCACAGGTTATTGTTCCAGATGACCAATTATCTTTAGCAATTGGAAAATCAGGGCAAAATGCAAGACTAGCAGCTAGATTAACGAATTGGAAGATTGACATTAAATCAGAAACACAATTTAGAGAAATGTTAGAATTAGCACAAAAAGAGGAAGAAACACAAGATACGGAAGAATAATAAATGATTTTAGACATACAATAAAAGGGGGACAAAGAGATGAAAAATAAGCCACAAAGAACTTGTATGGGATGTAATGAAAAAAGAGAAAAACAGCAATTGATTAGAATTGTTAGAAATAAACAAAATGAAATTAAAATAGATAAGACAGGAAGGATGGAAGGCCGTGGGGCTTACATATGTAATAATGTAGCATGTTTAGATAGGGTTAAAAAATCAAAAAGATTAGAAAAAGTTTTGGATATGAAAATATCAGAAGAAATTTATGAAGATTTAAGAGGTGTCATTCTTGAACAATAAAAAAATATTAGGATTAATGGGATTAGCAGCAAGAGCAAGGAAAATAACTTTTGGAGCAGATGCTACAGAAGAAGGGATAAAGCAAAAACATGTTGGTTTAGTTATTGTTGCAACAGATTCTTCAGAAAGAACAAAAGATAAATTTAGAAAATTAAGTGAGGAATATCAAATACCAATCATCATAATGGGAGATATAGAGGAGATAAGTAAAGCAATAGGTAAATCGAATAAAGCGATTGTTGGTATTAAGGAAAAGAATTTATCAAAAGAAATACTTAAAATAAATAATGGGGGTGATGTTATTGGGTAAGATAAAAATACACGAAATAGCTAAAAAGCTAAACTTAACCAGTAAAGAAGTATTAGAAATAGCAAATGCATTAAAAATAGAAGCTAAAAGCCATATGAGTGGTGTAACAGAGGAAGAAGCAAAAAAAATAGAAGAAAATTTTACACAAAAACAAAATAAGGAGAAGAAGGAAAAGAAAAATATGCCAAATAAAGAAGACAAGAAAAAAGAAGCAAAAAAAGAAGAAAAAGCACCTGTTATTATTAGAAGAGAAGTGATTATAGCACAAGAAGAATTCGAGAAAAAAGAAGATAGTAAAAAGAAAGAAGAAAAGAAAAATATTGGATTTGTAGAAAGAAAACAAAACAAAGATTATAATATTGTTTATCGTGAAAAAAGAAATAAACCAATGACAGTAAGTGAATTATTTGGATTAAAAAAAGAAGAACCTAAAAAAGAACAGGAAACTAAGAGTGAATCTGTAGCCAAAGAAAAGAAAGTAGAAGAAGCTGTTCCAGAAAAAGAATCAAAAGAAATGCCAAAGGAAGAAAACAAAGCACAAACTTTAGAGGAAAAAACGATTCAACATGTAGTAGCAGAAGATAGAGCGGTTTCTAATAAACCTCAAAATCGTTCACCTCAAGATAGAAATAATAATAATACACGATTAAATAGCAATCATCCAAATAATAATCCTAATAATAGAAATAATTATCATAACCAAAATAAAAATGGTAATAATAACTATAGAAATGGTAATAGTAATAATAATTATCGTAATAGGAATGCCAATAATGATAAATTTGTTAAAAAACCATTGGATGCAAGAGGTATAGAAAAAAATATACAAAATATTATGGCAGCAGAAACCATTGAAAAAGAAACTATTAGAGAATATAACAGAGGAATAGATAAACAAAAAAATAATCGTTATGAAGAAAATAAAACAAATAAAAAGGCTAAAACGAGAAGAAATAATGCTGGGAATTTTGATGAAGGCAAATTAAAAAGTTTAAAACAAGCCAATAGATTGTCTAATATGTTTGAAGAACAAGATGGTGGAATGTTAGATTATTACGATTTGACAACAGAAAGAGGAAGAAGAGGAAAGAAAAAATCAAATAAAAATCAAGAAGAAAGAAACAAACAAAAAATATTTAAATTAACGCAAATCGAGATTCCAGAAAGTATTACAGTAAAAGATTTAGCTGCCGAAATGAAGAAAACCACAGCGGAAGTAATTAAAAAATTGTTAGGTTATGGTATGATGGCTACTATCAATCAAGAAATTGATTTTGACACAGCATTTTTAATTGCGCAAGAATTTGGAATCACAGCTACTAAAAAAGAAACAGTAACAGAAGAAGATATTCTTTTTGATGAATCAGAAGATAAAGAAGAAGAATTACAAACAAGACCACCTGTTATTGTTGTTATGGGACATGTTGACCATGGTAAAACTTCTCTTTTAGATGCGATTCGAAAAACAAACGTAATTGAAGGGGAAGCAGGAGGAATTACACAAGCAATTGGAGCATATCAAGTAAAAGTAAATGATAGATTAATTACTTTTTTAGATACACCGGGTCATGAAGCATTTACAGCAATGAGAGCAAGAGGTGCTCAAATTACAGATATTGCTATTTTAGTGGTAGCTGCTAATGATGGTGTTATGCCACAAACAATAGAGGCTATTAATCATGCAAAATCTGCCGGAATACCGATTATTGTTGCGATTAATAAAATAGATTTACCAGATGCCAATCCAGATAAAGTAAAACAAGAATTAATGGCTTATGAATTGGTTCCAGAAGAATGGGGCGGAGATACCATTTTTGTTCCAATTTCAGCTAAAAAACATGAAAATATAGACCAATTATTAGAAATGGTATTATTAGAAGCAGATGTATTGGAATTAAAAGCAAATCCTCATAAACAAGCTAAAGGTGTTGTAATTGAAGCAAGATTAGACAAATCTAAAGGTCCTGTTACAACAATGCTTGTACAAAGAGGTACCTTAGATGTAGGAGATACCATTGTGGTTGGTTCTGCTATTGGTAGAATTAGAAATATGAAAGATGATAAAGGAAAAAATGTAAAACAAGCAGGTCCATCTATGCCAGTAGAAATTATGGGATTGACAGAAGTGCCACAAGCGGGTGATACTTTCTATGAAGTAAAAAATGAAAAAATGGCAAAACATTTAATAGAAAGAAGAAAACGTCAAGAAAGAGAAAAAGCAATTAATCAAACAACAAAAATAACTTTAGACAATTTATTTAGTCAAATGGAACAAGGAAATTTAAAAGTATTAAATTTAATTGTAAAAGCAGATGTACAAGGTTCAGTAGAAGCGGTAAAACAATCCTTAGAAAAATTACAAAATGAAGAAGTTAAAGTAAAAGTTATTCATGCAGCTACAGGTGCAGTTAATCAATCTGATGTAACACTTGCAAAAGTTTCTAATGCTATTATTATTGCTTTTAATGTAAGACCAGACCATACAGCAAAAGAAATGGCAGAAAAAGATGAAATCGAAATTAAACAATACTCTGTTATTTATCAAGCGATAGAAGATGTAGAAGCAGCGATGAAAGGAATGCTTGCTCCTAAATTTGAAGAAGAATTAATTGGAACTGCTGAAGTAAGACAAACATTTAAAATTTCTAATGTAGGTACTATTGCAGGTGCTTATGTTTTAACTGGAAAAATGGAAAGAAGTGCAGGGGTTAGAATTATTCGTGATAATGTTGTAGTACATGAAGGACGTTTAGCAACACTTAAAAGATTTAAAGATGATGCAAAAGAAGTTTCTAAAGGTTTTGAGTGTGGTATTCAAATTGAAAATTATAATGATATTCAAGAAGGAGATATTATTGAAGCCTTTATTATGAAAGAGATAAAAAGATAAGAAGGATTGTTTAGAAAATGGCAGAAGCTAGTTTGAGATTAGAAAACAAACAAACAGAAGAAAGAGGAGGAGATAATGATGGCAGGTAATCAAAATAGAATGAATCGAATTGATGAAGAATATCGAAAAGAACTTAGTCATATTATCGATTATGAATTGAAAAATCCTAATATAACAGGTTTAATTAGTGTAACAAAGGTAAAAGTAACAAATGATTTAAAATATGCAAAAGTATATGTTAGTATTTTAAATTCTAAGAATGTAAAGGATACTTTAGCAAACTTAAAAAAATCTGCAGGTTTTGTCAGAACCCAATTGGCTAAAAGAATTAATTTAAGAAATACACCAGAGATTATATTTGAATTAGATGATTCTATGGAATATGGTGCTAAAATTGATACTATTTTGAAAGAAATTATGCCTAAAAAAGAAGAGTAAAAGTGATGATTAAAATAATAGAAAAGGAGAAGCTAAATGACGTTAGATGAGATTTTAAAAGAAATAAAAAATTCAGAAAAAATAGTGATATTAACACATGAATCACCAGATGGAGATGCGATAGGAAGTAGTTTGGCAACCCAATTTTTAGTACAGGAATTAGGAAAAGAGGCAGATGTGATTATTCCAGAATATTCTAGATTATTTAACTTTTTGCCAAATGCTTCTAACATCTTGGAAGAATCATCTATGGAAAAATATGATTTAGCAATTGCCGTAGATTGTGCAGATGAAAAAAGAATTGCTCAAAAGCAATATTTCGAAAATGCCACTAAAACAATTGTAATTGACCATCATGGAACGAATCAAATGTATGGAGATTTGAATTTTGTAAATCCAGTTTCTCCTGCATGTTGTGAAGTATTGGTTGGAATTTTTCAGTATTTTGATATTAAAATTTCAAAGGAAATTGGAACTTGTTTGTTAACTGGAATTATTACAGATACAGGTGGATTTAGACATGAGGGAATTAATCCGGAAACATTTGAATTTACAGCAGATTTAATACGAATAGGAGTAAATATACCAGATATTTATAAAAGAGTGTTAAGGACTAATACAAGGGCTAATTTTGAATTAGCTAAAAGAGTGTCTAACAGAATGGAATTCTTAGAGGATGGAAAGGTTACTTTTACTTATATAGATGCAAAGGATGAAGAAGAAGTAGGAGCTCAGCCAGGTGACCACGAAGGCTTAGTGGAAATTGGAAGAGATATTGAGGGAGTAGAAGTTTCTATCTTTATTAGACAAAAAGAAAAAGAAGATAAATATAAAGTTTCTATGCGCTCTGGAAATACAGTTAATGTGTCAGATATTTGTTTTGTCTTTGGAGGCGGTGGACACCCAAGAGCAGCAGGGTGTTTGATACAAGGTACAGTAGAGGAAGTAAAAGAAAAAATTATGAAAGAAGTAAAAAAGGTATTATAAAATGGATGGAATTATTATAGTAAATAAACCTAAAGCTTGTACTTCTCATGATGTGGTGTATAAAATAAGAAAAATGACAGGAGAAAAAGTGGGACATACAGGAACTCTAGACCCCTTGGCAACAGGGGTTTTGCCTATTTTAGTGGGGAAAGGAACACGGGTGCTCGAAATATTTTATCAACCATGACAAAGTATATAGGGTTACCTTACAACTTGGGAAAAAGACAGATACAGGTGATGCAGAAGGAAATATCATACAAGAAGAAAAAGTGGATATTCCTTGGAAGGATAAGCAAGCTTTAGAAAAAGTATTTCAATCTTTTGTAGGAAAACAAGAACAGGTGCCACCGATGTATTCTGCTATCAAAGTAAAAGGTAAAAAATTATACGAATATGCAAGAAAAGGAGAACAAGTTGAAATTCCGGTAAGACAAATAGAAATTTATCAAATTAAGATACAACAAATAGAAGAATTAAAACAACAAATTGTTTTTCAGGTTTCTTGTTCGAAAGGTACCTATATTAGAAGTTTATGTGAAGATATAGCGGAAAAGTTAGGTACGGTTGGCTATATGCAAGAATTACAAAGAATACAGGTTGGAGATTTTAGAATAGAACAAGCTGTTACCATAGAGCAACTCGAAAAAGGTAATATTTCGTATTTATCAGTAGAGAAGTTGTTTGAAAATAAAGAATCGATTTCTTTAGAGAGGAAACGATTACATTTATTTTTAAATGGAGTGAAATTGAAAATAGGAAAACCAGATGGAGTATATCGTATTTATTGTGAACAAAAATTTATTGGACTTGGTGTAGTTAATCAAAGATTATTGAAAAGAGATATCGTTTTATAGATGTCTTTTTTTATGCAATAGGAAATATTTTGAAATTCTTATTTTGATAAAAGTTTGATAAAGTATCTTTTTCTATAAATGTTTTGGTTCAATACGAATTCTAAGAAAATTTAAAATGATAGCATAGAGCCTCTCCAATATAATTGCACCCTCTATGCTATCATTTAATATTTTCTAAGATATTCTTCAATCACATTCAACATTTATAGAAAAAGATACTTTATCAAATTTAGTAATCATTATATTAATAATGTTCTATTTTACAACTTGTCTTCATACACTTGATATAGAAGTGGAAGGTGAAGATATGTATTATATTAAAGAAATTGACAAGCCAAACAAATTATTAAAAATAGGTAACTGGATAAGGGTAAAAAATAATGAAATAATATTACCCATTCAGGGAGAAGAAATAAAGTCTAAGCAGGCACAAAAACTATCTATAAAAACAAGAAGAATACTACAAAAAAGGAATACCAATAAAATTATATTAAGTAAGGAGATAAAAAAACAAGAAGATTATTGTAATGACTTATATTCTTATGGTTTTGATATACCAGACGGAAAATGGCTTTGGGAGATACTTTCTTGTGAATCTTTAGATTATATAGTAGAAAAAAAGAATTTAAAAAAACAAGAACTAATGGTTAGTATTTTAGTAAATCAGTTGTCAGAAATCACTTTGCAAAATATAAAACAATTGGTAAAAGAGTATAAAAGAATTAATATTGTAACAAATCATATGCAACAACTAAAAAGGTTAGAAGATGAGATGTTAGAACAAGAAGGAATGATGATAACAGTTACGAATAACAAGAAAAAGAGTCTTTTAAAAACAAATTTTATTTTAAACATAGATTTTCCAACAGAGTTAATAAATCAATATCAAATAAAAGAAGATGCTGTCATATTAAATATTCAGGGTAATGTTAAGATAAAGAAGAAGAGATTTAGTGGAATATGTATCAATAATTATGAAATAAAAAAGATACAAGGATTAGAATATGAAGATATAGAAAATCAGTTTTGGAATAAAGATATTTATGAAGCTTATTTCTATAAAAGACAACCTATAGAGGAGATTAAGAAAAAAATTAGAAAAGATAATGTGCAAATTGCATGGTTACAAGGACTAAGGGAAAGAATTTAGAAAAAACTCTTTCTTTTTTGAAAGAAATATAATATAATAGGTTTGTCAAGTTTTAAGAATTGGCAAGGAGGTAATTAAATGCCAGATAATAATAGTAGAAATAATAGAAGTAATAAAAAGTCAGAAGGAGAAAATACAAAAATATATAAAGTAAATAAGAAAAAAAGAAAAAAACCAGTAGCCACTAAGAGTGGACAAGGTAAGAATGTATCTGCAACGAAAAAGATACAAGCACCAAACGGAAAAAATAGTAAAAAAGGCGCTAAGAAAGGGAAACATCCCAAATTGATGATGGCATTTAAGATAGGAATTATTTTATTTTTATTATTATGTGTCATAGGAGCAGGTATTGTAGCAGGAATGTTTTTTGGTTTATTTGGTGATGAATTTGAAATTACCAAAGAAGAGTTAAAAATAGGAGCTGCAAATTCGGTTATTGTGGATAGCAATGGAACGGTTATAGCGGATTTAAGTGGTGACGAAAAAAGAAAAGTAATTACTCTAGAAGATATGTCTGAATATCTTCCAAAGGCTTATGTTGCCATAGAAGATGAAAGATTTTATAGCCATAATGGTGTAGATTTAAAAAGAACAGCAGGTGCTATTTTAAATACGTTATTAGGAAATAGGTCTTATGGAGGAAGTACAATAACGCAACAATTAGTAAAAAATATTACAAAAGAAGATGAAGTTTCAGGTTTAGCAGGTATCATGAGAAAAGTAAAAGAGTGGGCAAAAGCTTATCAGGTTGAGAGAATGATATCGAAAGACCAAATTCTAGAATTATACTTAAATATTTTATATGTAGGAGGAAAAAGTGACTCTGCTAATTTACATGGGGTAGAATTAGGAGCACAATATTATTTTAATAAAAGTGCTAAAGATTTAGACTTAGCAGAATGTGCCTTTTTAGCGGGAATAAATAGTTCACCAAATGCGTATGATCCTTATGATGAAAGTGTAGATAATACAGAAAAGATAAAAAATAAAGTTTTAACAGTTTTAGATAAAATGAAGGAATTAGGATATATTACAAATGAGGATGATTATAATGCTGCATGTCAAAAAGCTGAGGCAGGACTTAAATTTGAAAAAGGAGCAACTAGTAGTGGAAGTGTATTTTCTTATCATACAGATGCTGTTATTGAACAATTGATTGCACAGGTGATGGAAGAAAAAGGAATTTCAAGGACTTTAGCAGAAAATTATATTTATAGTAGTGGATTAACCATTTATTCAACAGTAGAAGTGAATGTACAATCAAGATTAGAAGAAGAATTTAAAAAAGATAAATATATTGTAAAAGGAAGAGAAAAGAATGCAGATGGAACATTAAAGAATGACCATTCTCAAGCTGGTATGGCAATTATCAATTACAAAACTGGATATGTTGCAGGATTAGTAGGAGAATTAGGAGAAAAGACAACAGCAAGAGGACAAAATAGAGCAACCCAAAGTGTTAGACAATGTGGTTCTTCTATGAAACCATTAGCTGTTATTGCACCAGGATTACAAGAAAAAGTAATTACTGCTGCTACTGTATATGATGACACTGCAACGAATTTTGGAGGAGATTACGAGCCTAAAAATCAAAGTGGATTTAAAGGAATGATGAATATTAGAAGATTTATTGCTCTATCTCAAAATATACCAGCATTAAAAATTATGGCAGAATTGACACCTGCAAAATCAATAGAATATTTAAACAAGATGGGAATAAATTCTATTAAAGCAGATGAAGATAATGATATTACATTAGCATTGGGTGGAACTAGAAATGGGGCAACACCATTAGAGATGGCAGCAGCTTATGGAACTATTGCAAATGATGGAGTTTACATTACACCAACATTTTATACAAAAGTAGTGGATTCTAATGGAAATGTAGTAATGACACCAAATCAAGAACAAACAAGAGTAATTTCAGAACAAAATGCATATATTACAAAAACAATTGTACAAGAACCAGTAACGAATGCAGAAGGTACAGCAAAATATTGTGCTATTCCAGGAATGGATGTAGCTGCTAAAACAGGAACAACAGATGACAATTATGATAGATGGCTTTGTGGATTTACACCTTATTACTCAGCAGCTTGTTGGTATGGATATGATACAAATGAAAAGGTAGTATATTCAGGAAATCCAGCAGGTTTACTTTGGTCAGCAGTGATGAAAGATATCCATCAACCATTACCAAATGCAAGCTTTACAAGACCAAGTGGAATAGTAGAGGCGACAGTATGTACTACAACAGGTTGTTTACCTACAACAGGTTGTCCAACATATAAAGAAATTTTCACACAAGATAATATGCCATCTAAATGTGAAGGACACGGAACACAGACTTTATGTACGGAATCTAATTTGATAGCAACACCATATTGTCCAAGTACAAAACCAAATAATTATGGTGCAGTAGTACCAAAAGAACAATTAAAATTGTGGAGACCATTGAATAAATCTTCATCTGGAACAAAAGTAGAAGGAACTTGTACGATTCATACGAAACCAGTAGAAACCGAAAAACCAAAAGAGCCAACAAAACCACCTACAAATAATGTAACAAATAGTACTAATAATACGAATAGTACCAATAATACGAATAATACTAGCAATGCAATCAATAATACCAATACACCGTCTGGAGGAGGAAATACTGTAACACCGCCTGATGGAGGAAATCAAACGCCTCCAGGAAATAATACAGTAACACAATAAAACAGAGAAAATAGTAAGAGGGAGAAAATCCCTCTTATTTAATAAAAGGAGGAATTGGATTGGATATTTATTTTTATAATACCTTGACTAGAAAAAAAGAACTTTTTGAACCTATGGATGAAAAAGAAGTAACCATATATTCTTGTGGTCCAACAGTCTATAAAGATGCAACAATTGGAAATATGAGAACAAATATCTTTCAAGATGTATTAAGGAGAATGCTAAAATATAATGGATATCAAATAAAGCATGTGATGAATATAACAGATGTGGGACATTTAGTTTCTGATGGAGATGATGGTGAAGACAAAATGATTAAATCTGCAAGAGAGGAACACAAAACACCATTAGAAATAGCAGAGCATTATACCAAATTATTTTTTGATGATTTGAAAGATTTAAATATAGAGATACCAGAAATTATTTGTAAAGCAACAGATTACATTCCAGAAATGCTAAAATATGTAAAAGAACTTGTGGATAAAGGATATGCTTATGAAACTTCAACAGCCATTTATTTCGATGTTTCAAAATTAGATAAATATCCTGTTTTATCTAATTTAAATGTGGAAGAGCAAAAGGCTGGAGCAAGAGTAGAGGTGGATACAGAAAAGAGAAATCCTTATGATTTTGCAGTATGGATAAAAGCACCTGAAAATCATTTAATGAAATGGGATAGTCCGTGGGGACCAAGTTATCCGGGTTGGCATATTGAATGTTCAGCTATGTCAAGAAAACATTTAGGAGAGCAATTTGATATTCATACAGGAGGTATTGATTTAATACCAACACATCACGAAAATGAAATTGCGCAAAGTAAAGGTGTATGTGGTAAAATACCAGCTAGATACTGGATGCATGGAGAGTATTTATTAATTAATGGCGGTAAAATGTCAAAAAGTTTAGGAAATGTTTATTTGTTAAAAGATATCAAAGAAAAAGGATATGACCCATTAGTATATAAACTATTGTGTTATACATCTAGTTATAGAAATAAATTAAACTTTACATGGGAAGGGATAGAGGCAGCTTCAAAATCATTAGAAAGATTGAGAAATGGATATCAGGTAAATAAAAATGGAAAAGATATTTTAGAAAAAGAGGATATCGAAAAGTTAAAAGAATTAGAATATGGATTTCATCAAGCTATCAATGATGATATGAATATGCCTCTTAGTATGAGTTTTGTGTGGGAAGTGATAAAATATCCTAAAAAATGTTTAGAAATTGCAGAATTATTATTAAAATTTGATACTGTTTTAGGAATACAGATAGATAAAGCAGAAAAAAGGGTAGAAATTCCTGAAGAGATATTAGAATTGATAGAGAAAAGAAAACAAGCAAGAAGTGAAAAGAATTGGCAAGAATCTGATAGAATTAGAGATGAGATTCATCAAAAAGGTTATGTTGTGAAAGATACAAAAGATGGTATGGAAATTAGTAAAATGTAACAATAAGTGTAAAATATATCATTAAAAATGGAAGGTGAAAAGAAAATGGCAGTATTATTACCAGGAGGAGCAGGATTTATTGGAAGTCATACAGCTGTAGAATTATTAAATGCAGGAAAGGAAATTATTATATTAGATAATTTTTCTAATAGTAATCCTAAGGTATTGGATGCAATTAAAAAGATTACAGGAAAAGATTTTAAATTTTATGAGATGGATTATTTAAACAAACAGGAATTAGAAAAAGTATTCCAAGAAAACGAGATAGAAGCGGTAATGAATTTCGCGGGATATAAAGCAGTGGGAGAATCTGTACAAAAACCAATTGAATATTATACCAATAATATTTCAGGAGCATTAGTTTTATTAGATGTGATGAGGAAATATGGATGTAAAAAATTTATTTTTAGTTCTTCTGCAACGGTTTATGGAGAGCCTGAAAAAATACCATTAACAGAAGATTGTAAAACAGGAGGAACAACAAATCCTTATGGTACAACAAAGTTATTTATAGAGCAAATTTTAAAAGATATTTATGCCTCAGATTCTACATGGGATATTTGTATTTTAAGATATTTTAATCCAGTGGGTGCACATGAAAGTGGATTGATTGGTGAAGAGCCTCAAGGGATACCAAATAATTTAATGCCTTATATTGTTAGGGTGGCAAAAGGTGAGTTGAAAGAATTATCTGTTTTTGGAAATGATTATAATACACCAGATGGTACAGGAGTTAGAGATTATATTCATGTGGTAGATTTAGCAAAAGGTCATGTTTTGGCTTTAGATAAATTAGATAAAGAGCAACAAGGTTTGTATATTTATAATTTAGGAACAGGAACAGGGTATAGTGTTTTAGATATGGTAAAAGCATTTGAGAAAGCAACTGGAAAAAAAGTACCATACAAAATAGCGCCAAGAAGAGCTGGTGATATTGCTATTTGTTATGCAGATCCTAAAAAAGCAAAAGAAGAATTAGGTTGGGAGGCTACGAAAACTTTGGAAGATATGTGTTTAGATGCTTGGAATTATATTAAGTAGTTGCCAAGAGGGACGTTCCTTTTTGGCAACTTTTAAAATTTTTATAATTAAAAATCGATATATTAATATTTTTAGCAAAACCATATTTAGGGTGTAACAATCTGGGTCTTTGCTTACAAATATTAATATATCGATTTTTCAAAGTTAAATAAAATATATAATCTAAAAGTTGCCAAAAAGGAACGTCCCTCTTGGCAACTATTTATAGTTTAAAGTAATTCGGTTTCCAGTTTTCGTAACAAATCCATCTTCTTTTAATAATTTAAGTTCTCTCATCATGGCACTACGGTCAATACTTAAATAATCAGCCAGGTCGGTCAAAGAATAAGGTAATTCAAAGCTAGTACTTAATTTCCTTGTAGACAAAATAGAAAAATAGCTGAGTAGTTTATCCCTAATAGAGCGTTTGGTTAATAATTCTATACGCATATTTAAATCTATTACTTTACTTAATATTAATTCAGGTAGATATTGGGTAAGTGTTTGATGAAATTTGCAATTCTTTTGGCATTTTTTATTAATATCATCATAAATAAAAAAGAGTACTTCACAATTTTCCTTTGCTTCAACTAATAATTCATTATTAGTTGTAACAATATAGAATACTTCACCAAAAATATTGTTTTTTGAAAAATGTTCTACAATGGTTTTATTTCCGTTTAAATCATATCTAACTAAATCTGCATTTCCAGATAATAAAATACAAAATTGATTTCTCTTTTCAATGTAACTTGTTATTGTTTCACCCTTTGCAAATGTCTTTTTTTGAACTTTTTGACAGGAATGTTCAAAATCATATAAAAAATTATCTATATTTGAATTTCTAATCATTTATCTTACCTCCATATAAATTAAGGACAAAGTTATTATATAAGAAATTTGTTGCTTTTGCAACTAAAAATGTTTGTAATTCATAAAAAGACGTTATTACTTAATGATTTTAAAATGGATACTTTTGAGTGCGATGAGTAAAAACTATTAACGAGTAACAAAAATGTTAGATGATAAAATCTAATATGACATAATATGTTTAAAAAATAGTAGGAAACTATAAAATGTTTATAATTTACATGCTTTTTATTTGTAATATATTTGTAATAAAATTGTAATATAAGTGCAATAGTAGTAAATAAGCCGTATTCAACATAACAAAATGAAAAACAAAATAATTTGTTGCTTTTGCAACAGAAAAACTCAAATCTTAATATATAATAACTACAGCAAATTAAAGGAGGAAAAATAAAATGAAAGTTATTAAAAGGGATGGTAGAGCTGTAGATTATGATAGAGAAAAAATAGCAGTAGCAATCGAAAAAGCAAATCAAGAGGTAAAATCTAAGGAAAGAGCAACTAAGCAAGAAATTAAAGATATTATTCAATATGTTGAAGATTTAGGTAAAAAAAGAATTTTAGTGGAAGATATTCAAGATATTATAGAAGAAAAATTGATGGAAATCCAAAAATATGAATTAGCTAAAAAATATATTGTATATAGATATACAAGAGCATTAGTTAGAAAGCAAAATACAACAGATGAGTCTATTTTAGGTTTAATTAAAAATGAAAATAAAGAATTAGCAGAAGAGAATTCAAATAAAAATACTTTACTTGCTTCTACACAAAGAGATTATATAGCAGGAGAAGTGTCAAGAGATTTAACAAAAAGATTGTTACTTCCTGAAAAAATAGTGAAGGCGGATAATGAAGGGGTTTTACATTTCCATGATGCGGATTATTTTATACAACCAATTTTTAATTGTTGTTTAATTAATATATCAGATATGTTAGATAATGGAACTGTTATGAATGGTAAGATGATAGAGAGCCCAAAAAGTTTCCAAGTAGCATGTACTGTTACGACGCAAATTATTGCAGCAGTAGCAAGTAATCAATATGGTGGACAATCCGTAGATTTAAAACATTTGGGTAAATATTTAAGGAAAAGCTATAATAAATTCAAAGCAGAAATAGAGAAAAAATATAAAGGAAAATTGTCTGATGATATTATAGAAGATTTAGTACAAGATAGATTGAAAGCAGAATTAAAAGCAGGAGTACAAACAATTCAATATCAAATCAATACATTGATGACAACGAATGGACAATCTCCATTTGTGACTCTATTCTTGCATTTAGAAGAAGATGATCCTTATATTAAAGAAAATGCAATGATAATCGAGGAAGTGTTGAGACAAAGATATGAAGGAATCAAAAATGAAGCAGGAGTATATGTAACACCAGCATTTCCAAAATTGGTATATGTATTAGATGAATTTAATTGTTTAAAAGGTGGAAAATATGATTATCTAACTAAGCTAGCAGTTAAATGTTCAGCAAAGAGAATGTATCCAGATTATATTTCTGCTAAAAAAATGAAAGAAAATTATGAAGGTAATGTATTTAGTCCAATGGGATGTAGAAGTTTCTTATCACCTTGGAAAGATGAAAATGGTAATTATAAATTTGAGGGAAGATTTAATCAAGGTGTAGTTAGTATTAATTTACCACAAGTAGCAATTGTAGCTGACGGAGATGAAGATAAATTTTGGAAATTATTAGATGAAAGATTGGAATTATGTAAGGAAGCTTTAATGTGTAGACATTATGCATTACTAGGAACACATTCTGATATCAGTCCAATTCACTGGCAATATGGTGCTGTTGCAAGATTAGCTAAAGGAGAAAAAATAGACAAGTTATTATATGGAGGATATTCTACTATTTCTCTTGGATATATAGGTGTTTATGAGATGACAAAAGTAATGAAAGGAGTATCACATACAACTCCAGAAGGACATGATTTTGCAATAAGAGTGATGAAACATTTAAGAGAAACCGTAAATAGATGGAAAGAAGAAACGAATATCGGTTTTGCATTATATGGTACACCAGCAGAAAGTTTATGTTATAAATTTGCTAGAATTGATAAAGAAAGATTTGGTACCATTAAAGATGTAACAGATAAAGGATATTATACAAATTCATATCATGTAGATGTAAGAGAAAAAATTGATGCTTTTGAAAAATTAGGATTTGAAAGTGAATTCCAAAAAATATCTTCAGGAGGAGCAATATCTTATATCGAAATACCAAATATGCAGAAAAATATTGATGCCTTAGAAACAGCTGTTAAATTTATTTACGATAATATCCAATATGCTGAATTTAATACAAAATCTGATTATTGTCATGTTTGTGGTTTTGATGGAGAAATTGTATTAAATAAAGATAATGAATGGGAATGTCCAAATTGTGGCAATAAAGACCATTCTAAAATGACAGTAGTAAGAAGAACATGTGGATATTTAGGAGAAAACTTCTGGAATGCAGGAAAGACAAAAGAAATAAAGCAAAGAGTAATGCATTTATAATAAAATCGGTTAAAAAGTGAACCGCTCAAAATAAGTAAAACGGTTCACTTTGAGATATGATTAAGAATACTTTAAAATATTTCAAAAGGGGAGCAGAAAAATGAATTATGCAGATATAAAAAAAGTGGATGTAGCAAATGGAGAAGGTGTAAGGGTATCTGTATTTGTTAGCGGATGTAATCACCATTGTAAAGGATGTTTTAATAGATGTGCATGGGATTTTGAATATGGTAATAAATTTACAGAAAAGCAAATCGATCAAGTTATTAATTATTTAGACCATGACTATATTTCTGGTTTATCTCTCTTAGGAGGAGAACCACTGGAAAAACAAAATCAAGAAGGGTTATTGCCATTAGTAAAAAAAGTAAAAGAAAAATTTCCAGATAAAAATATATGGTGCTATACAGGTTTTGATTTTGAAAAAGAAGTAGTGGGAGAGATGGCAAAAGAAAATGAAACAACAAAAGAGTTATTGAAATATATAGATGTTATGGTTGATGGTAAATTTGAAGAAGATAAAAAGGATTTGAGTCTTAGATTTAGAGGTTCTTCTAATCAAAGGATTATCGATGTTCCAGAAAGTTTAAAAGAACATAAAACAGTAGATTTTAATTTATAGAAGTAGATAAAATTGATTTAGAAATAAGATAAAATAAAACCAGATTTTAGAGTTTTTCAAATTAATCTGGTTTTATTTTGTTGTTTGTAAGCCACATGTTTAGCTTTTTAGGATAATTACTATTTGTAAAATAAATGATAGTGCTTTTTAAAAGAAATTTTAATTATTTTTTAGAAATCTTTCTATTAATTGTTTTCTGCATAAATTTTCAAAAGAATCATCCAAAGGTTCTAAAATGATTTCTTCTTGATATTTTCTTTTCAAACAATATTGAATAATATAATCACTAAGTTCAGGATTTTTAGAAAGTAGAGGACCATGTAGGTAGGTAGCAATGACATTAGGTAAGAAAAATCCTTCTTTGTTATCTCCAAATTTATTTCCATTTCCTAGTAAAACATCACCAAAAGGAGTATCAATATCAAAAGTTTGTCCACCATGATTTTCAAATCCAATAATTTTTGTTTTGATATCATTTAAAGAAACTTCAATAACAATATTACCAATACATCTTTTTTTTCTATCTAGAATGGCTTCTGTGTAATAGTCAAATATTTCTAGTCCAGGTATGATATTTCCTTCCACATCTTTATAATATTTTCCGAAAAGTTGATAAGCACCACAGATTAAAAGGAAAAATACACCTTCTTTTACAGCTTCTTTAATATTGTCTTTGTATTGAATTAAATCTTTGGCTAGAATACTTTGTTCTTGGTCTGCACCACCGACCTGCAAAAACTAGGTCATAATCTTTGAAGTTGGGTGGAGTATCTCCAATAGAGTAAGGCTCTATCGTAGCCTTAAAACCACGTTTCTCTAATCGATATTGTAGAACTTGGATGTTTCCAAAATCTCCATAAAGTTCTAAAATATCAGGATATAAATATAATATTTTTAGTTCTTTCATATTCCTTTATCTCCTTATGATAATTTTAAGATTTCATTTCTAGTTGGTTGTAAAGAGGTGTAATTTGCAATAACATATTTTTTAATATTGGTTTGATATAATGCTTTTACAGCTTCATTTAGGTCTAAGTATGGTTCTATTTTATGGACGTCAAATCCAGCAGTTTTGATTCGAATGGCAATATCATATGCTCTTGTACCAGATGTGACGATACGGGAAACATGATTTAAAGTATCAAAATTAATATCCCATATCCAAGAAACATCAAAGCCATCTGCCATATTATCATTTAATACAAATAATAATTCTTTTTCGGTGTCATCTTCATTTAAAATTCTTAGACTAACATTAGCACCTGTTGGGTTTTTTGCTAAATTAATGATAGTAGGTATATTTTGGATGGAAAGTTCTTCTAATCTACCATTATTTAAAACGAAATTTGCAATAGCTTTTTGAAGGATTTGGGTATCTATTTGATATAAGCTAGCACAAGTAATGACAGCCACAAAATTATATATATTGTAAATACTATTAAATTTAGTTTGATAGGTAATGCCATCTACTTGGAAAGTACGATTTTTCAAATCTATGTTAGTGGCTATTTTATAGATATCATTATTTCCAAAGTTACAGTTAGGACAATGGAATTTTCCGATATGAGAGTATTGATAATATTCATATTCAATACGAGTATTACAAAATGGGCAAAATTTTCCTTCTCCAGCTTCTTTTATTTTCTCTGTTGCATGTTCGTATTTTTCTACACTAAAATAATAAACATTAGAATTATTAGGATTAGCATGTCCTAATCTTGCAACATTTGGGTCGTCATTATTTAAAATGAGATTTCCGGAATAAGTTTTTAAAAATTCGTTAATTCTTAAAATTAAAGATTCCACTTCTCCATTTCTATCTAATTGGTCTCTAAAGAAATCTAGAATGACTAAAGTGTCTAATTTTAAATCTTTAAAAACAACAGGAACATAACCTTCATCTACTTCAAATACAAGATAATCTGCTTTTATTTTACCAGTTAAAGAACAATGTTTTAGTAAAGTAGATAAAATTCCAGTTTCCATATTATTACCTTCTGTATTACTAATTACTTTTTTTCCTGCTTCTTGGAATACATATCCAATGGCATTATTTGTCATCGTTTTTCCATTGGTTGCAGTAACAGCAATAATAGGGCAATTTATTTTAAAGTAACGAAAAATGTTAGGATTCCAATCATAGGCAATTTTTCCAAGCAAATTTCCACCATTTTTTCCTAAGATTTTTAATCCTAGATATACTATTTTCATGGCTAATATGATAAAAAAGTTTTTCATTTTTTCCTCCCAAATGTTATTTGAAATTATTAGAGTTATTATAACATTATTAAAAAAAAGTAGCAAGTTGCAAAAAAGAATGTCTCCATTGATAACTTACTAAAAAAATTCACAAAAACATTTGACAAATAATCGTATTTAATAGATAATATAGATATCATTTACAATCGAAAAAAGACCAAGAAAAATACGAAGGAGGAAATAAAAAATGTACGTATTTAATAGAATTACAGTAAATCCACAGTTGCCAAAAAGAATAGGAAAATTATCTGAGATTGCAAATAATTTATGGTGGTCTTGGAATACAGAATTTTTAAGATTATTTCAAAGAATAGATGTGGATTTGTGGGAACAATGTAATAAAAATCCTGTTAAATTTTTAAAACAAGTGTCACAAGAAAGATTAGAAAAAGTAATAAAAGATATATCCTTTTTAAAAGAGTATGATAAAATAGCAGAAAATTTTGATAATTATATGAATAGTAAAAATACATGGTTTGCGAATAAATATCCAGAAAATAAAAATGATTTAATTGCTTATTTTTCAGCAGAATATGGATTAGATGAGACGATTCCTATTTATTCAGGAGGATTAGGAATTTTATCAGGAGATCACTTAAAATCAGCAAGTGATTTAGGAATACCATTAGTAGCAGTGGGATTATTATATAAAAATGGATATTTTCAACAAAAAATAAATGGATATGGACAGCAAGAAACAGAATATCATAATATAGATTTATATGATTTACCAATACATCCTGTAAAAGACGAAAAAGGGGATGATTTAACTATTTATGTTAAATTCCCAAAAAGAAGATTATATTTAAAAGTATGGCAGGTAAATGTTGGTAGAGTTACTTTGTATTTATTAGATTCTGATATTGATAAAAATAATGAAGAAGACAGAGATGTAACTTTAAGATTATATGGTGGAGACCAAGAAATGAGAATTAGACAAGAAGTTGTTCTAGGTATGGC
Organism: uncultured Clostridia bacterium; assembly: GCA_944386715.1. Classification (GTDB taxonomy): domain Bacteria; phylum Bacillota; class Clostridia; order TANB77; family CAG-508; genus CAG-269. The sequence continues at coordinate 8,919 of CALXCD010000012.1, read as the reverse complement.
AGGAGTGAATCTATTAACAAAGACATTGGGTTTAAACCCTACTATTTACCATATGAATGAGGGACATTCTGCATTCTTAACTTTAGAATTGATTAAAAATGTTATCAAAGAAAAACAAGTTTCTTTTGAAGTGGCAAGAGATATTGTTACTTCTAAAACAGTATTTACAACCCATACACCAGTACCAGCTGGAAATGATATTTTCCCAATAGCATTAGTAGAAAAATATTTTAAAGAATTTTGGCCAAGATTAGGATTAAATAGAGAAGAGTTTTTAAAATTGGGAATGAAGCCAACGACAGATTTAGAACCTGGATTTAATATGGGAATTTTAGCATTAAAAATTGCAGGAAAGAAAAATGGAGTAAGTAAACTTCATGGAGCAGTTTCTAGAGAATTATTTGGGGAAATATGGCCAGAAATAGCAGCTAATGAAGCACCTATTACTTATGTTACAAATGGTATTCATACTTGTTCATGGCTTTCTCCTAAAATGAAAGAATTATTTAATAAATATTTAATACCATATTGGCAAGATAATATTCATCAACAACATGTATGGGAAAAAATCAACAACATTCCAGATGACAAACTTTGGAAAGTACATAATGATAGAAAAGAAAAATTATTAAAATTGGTAAAAACATCGACAACAGAGAGATTAAGACGTTCTGGATATCATTATGATGAAATTAATGACATTGTTTCTAAATTGAATCCAGATGCTTTAACAATAGGATTTGCTAGAAGATTTGCAACTTATAAACGTGCTACTTTAATTTTTAAAGATTTGGAAAGAATAACACAAATATTAAACCATGCAGATAAACCAGTACAATTAATCTTTGCAGGAAAAGCCCATCCTGCAGACAAAGAAGGACAAGATTTAATAAAATATATTCATGAAATATCTATGATGCCACAATTTAAAGGGAAAATATTCTTATTAGAAAACTATAATATTGCCATGTCTCGTTATTTGATTAGTGGAGTTGATGTTTGGCTTAATAATCCAAGAAGACCAATGGAAGCTTCAGGAACCAGTGGACAAAAGGCATCTGTTAATGGTGTTATTAATTTTAGCGTATTAGATGGATGGTGGGCTGAAGGATATACACAAAATAACGGATGGACAATAGGGACAAATGCAGAATATGATTCTTATGAGGCACAAGATGTAGCAGATAGCCAAAGTATTTATAAAACTTTAGAAGATAAAATTATTCCAATGTATTATGAAAAAGATAAAAATGGAATTTCTAAAAAATGGATGGAAATGATGAAAAATTCTATTATTACAACAGGTGGAAAATATAGTACATCTAGAATGTTGGTAGATTACACGAGTCAGTTATACATTCCATTATGTAATTTAACAAAAAAATATTATAGTGATGTAGATAATGTTGCAGCATATAATTCTTGGAAAAAAGATTTGTATGTTAACTGGAAAGATGTGAAAATCACACAAGTTAATAATTTAGATAATATTGTAATTGATGCAGGAAATAATATTGAGGTGGCTTGTGAAGTTGAACTTCCTAATATTAGTCCAGAAAATGTACAAGTAGAGGTATATTATGGAAAAATATTGGAAAATGGAGTAGTAGAAAATGTAAGTATTATTCCAATGAAATTGACGGATGAAGATGAGGAAGCTAAAAAATATTATTATACAGCTAAAATAGAATTAACAACAGGTGGAAATTATGGTTATACATTTAGAGTTATGCCAAAACACGAAATGATTTTAGAACCAGCTAATTTAAATTTAGTGAAATGGATAACAAAATAATTGCTAGTTGCCAAGAGGGAGATTCCTTTTTGGCAACTTTATAATTTTAAAATAAAAAGTTAATATATTAATATTTTTGACAAAAACATAGCTAGGGCGTAACAATCCGGGTCTTTGTCTGCCAATATTAATATATTAACTTTTTTTAAATAAAGTATTTTACAAAAGTTGCCAAAAAGGAATCTCCCTCTTGGCATTCTTGTTAACTATTTCGTTATTATCTTTTTAGTATAATCTAAATTACTCCAAGAATCATATTCATAACCAATTGTATAAACATTAGTAGCCCATATATCTTTTTCAAGCATTAACTTCAGATTTTTGTTAGAACAATGATCCATATATTTTTTTACTGAAGTAATGATTTCCAGTTTTGGATTTGCTTTACTAGCCTCTGAAATTAAAAATTTACCACGTTCATTAAAGCCAAGTACTCTTAAATAAGGAGTTACTTTTTTAGAAAGTAGGATATCCTTTTTGGTGATATTAAGTAAAGCGTATAGTAAAATTCGTTGAAGGCGAGTATTAGTATATCTTTTAGATTGAATAATATGTAAAAATTCTACTATACTATTGCAAGAATTGGCAGTAGTTTTAATAGCAAATTCTAATCCTTCAGAAACATCGGCAAGATTAGCAATTTCTTCTGTAGACATTTTTCTAAGTAAATAAATAATCTCTTTTTCAAAGACAGAAATATCAGGTACAACATGACCATGTTTTATTTGTTGGATTAAAGTGGAATAGCTAGAATCTGGTATTAAATTTCTTAAGACATCAAAACCATTATTTTTGATAATATTACGAATAGCAGTACCACTTGCTATATTACCATGATAATTATTATCATGATAATCGGCTTGATAACGAGTAATGGCGATTGGCTGTATTTTACTTTTATATTTTTTTAAAGCTTTTAAATATTCAATTCCTAAAATATTATTAGGGGTAGACAAGATATTGGAAAAATTTTTTAGGTCATTTAAATACATTAATAATGCGTTTTGGCGTGCTTTTGGGAAAGATACTCCTTTTTCTAATTCATGAGCTAAAAGGCTTTTGTATTCTTTTGGTTCATGATACAAAATATCTGCTATTTTACTTAAGATGGAAATATCATCTGTTTCTGTACCAAAAGCAAGATAATCTACTACTTTTAGGGCTTCTAAAATTTTGATACCACCTTCTGCAAAATTTTCTGCACTCGAAATAGCATATAAAAGAGGAAGTTCTACTACTAAATCAATACCATTATCTAATGCCATTTGAGTTTTAGACCATTTGTCAATAAAAGAAGTGCTACCGACGTTGCGTGAAATTTCCACTCATGATAGCAACAGAATAACTACTTCCTGTTTCTTGTTTGGCTTTTTCTAAATGATAGAGATGACCATTATGAAATGGATTGTATTCTGCAATAATACCTAAAACTTTTCCCATATTTTAAATCCTTTCTATATGACAGAGATAGAAAAGAAAAGTTCTTTCTTTAAATATCCTTGTATAATTTGAAATTTATGGTATAATAGTATCATAAAAAACAGAAAAAAACAATGTAAGAGGATTATTTATGGAAAAAGTTACAATCTATACAGATGGAGCATGTTCAGGCAATCCTGGTCCAGGAGGATGGGGGGCTATTTTAATGTGTCAAGGAAAAAAGAAAGAAATAGCAGGAGGATGTAAAAATACAACCAATAATATCATGGAAATAACAGCAGTAATAGAGTCTTTGAAACTTTTGAAATTTGCTTGTGAGGTAGACTTGTATAGTGATAGTGCTTATGTAGTAAATGCCTTCAGACAAAAATGGATAGAAAATTGGAAGAAAAATAACTGGAAAACAGCTAGTAAGGAACCAGTTAAAAATAAAGAATTGTGGCAAGAATTAGATAAACTTACACAAATACACCAAGTAAAGTTTCACAAAGTAAAGGGACATAGTGATAATGAATTTAATAATCGTTGTGATGAATTGGCAAGAGGGGAAATTCAAAAGAATTAATAAACAAATGTTATGATTATTAGATAATTTGTTAATGAAAATTAGAAGGAGAAGCAAAATGATAATGGAGCAGTTTATATTTATCGTGTTTTCATTTGCGATTTTTGTCTATATGTTTTTTAAAATGATAAAAAACAACGATACTAGTTATGTGGTAATTCTCGTTTTAGAAGCATTAGGAATCGCTTTGAATTTCATGGAAGTGTTATTTAATATAAAATTAAATATGCTAATGTCTATATTGAAATATATCTTTTCTATCATCTTACCTTTGATAATCATTATCATGGAGATGAGAGGATATAGTTTGATAGAATTGACGAATTTAACTAAGGCTAGATTTTATTTGATGTTAGGAAATGATAAAAGAGCAAAACAATCTTTAATTAGTTTAGTAACAAAGCGACCAGAATGTTATCAAGCACATCTTTTATTAGCACAAGTATATGAAAAAGAAGGTGGCATGAGAAAAGCCATTGATGAGTATGTACAATCAGTGGATTTAAATAAAAAAGATTATGATTCTTATTATAAAGTAACAGAATTATTAAGTAATTTAGATAGAAAAGAAGAAGCATCAGAGATGCTAGTGAATTTATTAGATAAGAAGCCAGATATGTTACAAGCAAGTCTTTTATTAGGAGATATATTGATAGACAAAGAAATGTATAAAGAAGCAGTTAATGTGTATCAAGATGCTTTAAAATATCATCCCACTAGTTATGAATTGAATTATGATTTGGGGATGGCATATACACTTTTGAATGATTTCCAAAGTGCAAAAATGTATTATGAAAAAGCAGCTGAATTTAATTCTCTTTTGTATAATGCAAAATATTCTTTAGCAGAGATTGCTTTAATTTATAAAGAGTTAGATGAAGCAGAAAAAAGATTTTTAGAAGTAATAGATGATGAAGAATTATCAGCAGATGCTTATTTTGAGTTAGCAAAAATATCTTTAATTAAAGGAGATAAAGAAACTGCAATTCGTTATATCAATACAGCCATTGATATTAATCCTAAAAAAATAGTGGAGAAAGTAAGAAATGATGTAGCATTTATTCCCATATTTGCTAAAATTTCGATTCCTTTTAATTTAGAAGAAGAACCAGAAGAAGAAAATAAAAAGGAAAAGAAACTGACCAAAAAAGAGAAAAAAGCGAAAGAACATTTAGAAGATATGTTTGAAATAACTAGAAATTTAAGTTACCAAGATATTCGATTATTGAGAAAAAATGTAGCTAATAGAGATAGTATCCAAATTAATTTTGAATCTATGGAAAAAGAAAATCAAAAAGAAATAGAAGAATAATGCCAAAAAACTCATAAAATTCTAAAAAAACAATATAATAAATAGAAAGTAAGGAGGAGTTTTATGAGTAATCAATTTGCAGTTATTGGTGGAGATTTAAGGATTATTGAATTAGTAAAGATACTTGCAAAAGAAAATAATATTGTATATACTTATGGGTTAGAAAAGGCGGAACAATTAAAAAATTTAGATAATGTCATTATTTGTGAAAAATTAACACAGGTAGTAAAAGAAGCAGAAGTTGTGATTGGACCTATCCCATTTTCTAGTAATGGAAAAGAAATCAATACCCCATTTAGTGATGTTTCTATTTCTATTAGAGAATTAATGCATACTTTAAATGCTAAAATATTAATTGCAGGAACTATTTCACCAGAAGTATATGATATGGCAAATGATGAATATATTGAAATTATTGATATCATGAAAAGAGAAGAGTTGGCAGTGTTAAATACTGTTTCGACAGCAGAAGGAACAATTGAAATTGCTATTTCTAATACCAATAAAATTTTGCATGGAAGTAAAGTTTTGATTTTAGGTTTTGGTAGAATTGGAAAAGTATTAGCAAGAAAAATGGCAGGGTTGTCAGCAAGAGTTACTTGTGCAGCGAGAAAAGATGAAGATTTGGCATGGATTAAAGCTTATGGGCATGATGCTACTAATATTAATACTTTAGGAGAGAATTTATCAGATTATGATATTATTATTAATACAGTTCCCCATTTAATATTAACAAAAGAAAGAATGGAGTATGTATCAGAAGAATGTTTATTAATTGATTTAGCTTCTAATCCAGGAGGAATTGACAAAAAAGCAGCAAAGGACAGAAACTTGAAATTAATTTGGGCATTAGCACTTCCGGGAAAAGTAGCACCAGTTACAACAGCTGAATTTATAAAAGATACTATTTATAATATTTTAAAAGAAATATATAAAAAATAAAGAACAAAGGAAGGAAGAAAAATGATAGTAGAAATTTTAAAAACTATTTTATTTGGAATAGTAGAAGGAATTACAGAATGGTTACCAATCAGTAGTACAGGACATTTGATATTAGTAGAGCAATTTGTTAAATTTGAGCAAGTATCTCCTGAATTTTGGAATATGTTTCAGGTAGTAATACAATTTGGTGCCATTCTAGCAGTTGTTATTTTATATTGGAATAAAATATGGCCATTTACGAAAAATAAGCAAAAAGCAATTTCCAATAAAGGAATACTTTCATATTTTAATAAAGATATTATGAATTTATGGGGAAAAATATTAGTAGGATGTATACCAGCAGCTATTATTGGATTAGCTTTTGATGATGTATTTGAAGCTTTATTCTATAATCCTTTTTGCATTGCAATAGCGTTAATTGTATTTGGTGTTGCTTTTATTATCATAGAGAATTGGAATAAAAAGAGAAAAACACCTAATAAAGATACGAATAAACAAATTACATATAAAGATGCTGTTTTAATAGGTATATTTCAATTGATTGCCGCTATATTTCCAGGAACATCTCGTTCAGGAGCAACTATTATAGGAGGTTTACTAATAGGTCTTTCTAGAGCAAATGCCGCTGAATTTACATTTTATTTAGCGATTCCTACTATGTTAGGAGCGAGCTTATTAAAATTAGTGAAATTTGGTTTTGCCTTTACAGGTATGGAATTAGCAATTCTTTTGATAGGAATGTTTGTATCCTTTGTTGTTTCTATATTAGTTATTAAATTCTTGATGAATTATATCAAGAAACATGATTTTAAAGTTTTTGGATATTATAGAATTATTTTAGGAATTATGGTATTAGCTTATTTCTTTATTAAATAGTTATCAAGTTGCCAAGGGGGATGTTCCTTTTTGGCAACTTCTATATTATTCTTTATTATTTTATTTCGAAAATTCGATATATTAATATTTTTAGCAAAACCATAACCAGGGCGTAACAATCCGGGTCTTTGCTTACAAATATTAATATATCGAATTTTAATCATAAAAATTTAAATAGTTGCCAAAAAGGAACGTCCCCCTTGGCACCCTTGGCAACTATTCTATTTTTCTGTCTTTTCTTTCATTTTGTGGTTGACACATTTTTTCATATTCTTTGCATTTGATTTTATAATCCATTTGCATACATAAATAGCGATAATAGCAGTAAGCTTGCTCATATTGTAACATAGGATTAAATACAGGGTCTTTATATAATTCGTTCATATCCATATTGCCAGCTGGTGGTGACATACCAAAATCCATAAAAGGTGGCATATAGCCATTAAAATCTTTTTCCATTACAAATCAGTCCTTTCTTAGAATTATTTAATTTATCTATATGAAATGAATAAATAAAATAGAACTTTTAAGATAAGTCAAAATTTAAAAATGGGATAAAATTCATTGCTAAAGAAGTATATAGGGTAGCTAAAATTCCTTGTAGTATTTTTCCATAGATATAGGGTTTAATAGATAAATCTGTTTTGGAAGTGATACTTAATACTTGTAAAAAAATAGATATTCCGCCAAAACCAAGCAAAAAAGCTGAAAATAAAATATTGATAGAAATTTTTTTACAAGTAATATTGGAAATCATTTGAATACCATTGGTTATTTCCAAAATTCCAGTTAATAATCCTTGGGCAAAAGTAGTATCTATATGAAATATTTCTAAAATGGGTGATATAGCTAAACTGGTAATAGAAAGAATACCGCTTGCTTTTAGAATAGATATGATACTAGAAAAAATCACGACAAATCCACCAATAAGACAAATGGTGGAAATACTACTGGAAATACTTTGAGCAATGATTTCACCTAAGTTAGAAAAAGTAACGAAATTGTTCGAAGAAGCTGTTTTTTCTGTATTAAGGTAGTCAGGAGAAGGTTTTTTATGATATTTCCAAAAACGGAAAATGATACCCACTGTGATACATGCTAGTAAGTGTGTGATGAAAAGTAAAATTCCAATAGTTGTGTTTTGGAACATGGATATACCAACAGTTCCGATGATAAATAAGGGACCAGAATTATTAGTGAAACTTAGTAATCTTTCACATTCTTCTTTACTACAGATATTTTTTTTACGAAATTCACAAGCAATTTTTGCTCCTACAGGATACCCACTTATTATTCCCATTAAGAAAGCAAAGCTACCTTCTCCTTTTACGTGGAAGAGTGGCTTCATATATTTGTTTAGAAGATTTCCTAAATGTGTTATCATATTTGTATGCATTAATAATTCTGTTGCTACAAAAAAAGGAAATAAAGAAGGTACAACGGCAGTTGCCCATAAATTAAGACCTTGTTTAACAGCAGGTAGGTTGCTTTTAGAAAATAGTAATAGACTTAGTGTAAACAGTAAAAAAGCAAATGGAAGAATATTTCGTTTTATTTTTAGGATATAAAAATGTTGCTTTGTCATGTAAGCCTCCTTTATTATTAAAATATATGAGAAAAATAAGGAAATATGTATTGCTTTTTTAAAGGATACATAGTATAATTTGTTCAAGTTTTAAATCTAACTACAACTTATGGCTTGACTTATTATATCTATAGACAGGGGCTATATAGAATATGTTTAAAACTAAAATGATAGACAGGAGGTGAAAATAGATGGAAGAAAAGTTAGATAAAATTCTTTCTGATTTAGCATTTATTAAGGCAAATTTTGTGACTAAGGAGTATCTTGATGGGAATTTTGCAACTAAGGAATATATCAATAAAAACTTTGCGACCAAAGAATATATCGATAAAAACTTTGCGACCAAAGAATATATCGATAAAAACTTTGCGACCAAAGAATATATCGATAAAAACTTTGCGACC
>CALXCD010000011.1 GCA_944386715.1 uncultured Clostridia bacterium | reverse complement strand
TCATATTTTTCCTTTGTATAATCTCCTGTTCCATTGCTTATAATTTGTAGGAATTCTATCAATTCTACAGGTGTTAAATTTTCCTTTAATATTTTAAAACCTTTATCTCTAACTCTTTCTAATTCTCTTAATGTTTCTCCCATTTAAATCACCTCCATAACAAATTCTATTGGGTTCATAACTTTCATTTTTAATCCTGCTCTTTTAGATGCATTAATTAACAATTTATCTGTTGTAATAAAATAGTCTATATTAAAACTTTCAGCATATGCAATATGTAAAGAATCCATATCTTTTATATTATATTTTCTTATTTCATAAGCTCTTTTTATGATTTTATCCGATACTTTTATATTTGTTAATTTTAATTTATTATATACTTCTAAAACCTTTTTTCTCTTAATTTCATCTTTGATTTTATTTATTTCAAAAATCAAAACATCACTTGTATAAATTTTAAATTCATTATTGCAATACTTGTTAATTATTACTTTTATTGCTTGTGATTCCAAATTATTTTTTTCTTGTGTTAAATCATCAAATGGTCTACTATAACAACAGTTATCTAAATATAATTTTAGCATAAAATCAACCTCTCTTTCTATTATACAATATTTTGCTAAGTTTATCTATATTTTAAAACAAATTTATGAAAAATTGTGTGATACCCACTCGTATCCTTGTCCATCTTTATAAGCATCTGTATGCGATTGACTATTTTTATCTTTATACTTCGTATCTATAAATTGAAATAATTCATCTATATCTTGTTCTTCTCCATACTCATCTTCTATATGTATTCTATCTTTATTTTTATTATAAAATTCTTTTAACTCTTTGACATTACCATAGAACTTTGTTGCCTCAAATAATGGTTTCCAGCCCATACTTATTTTACATATATGTAATTCAGGATATTCTATTTCTGCTAAATGCATATAATTCCACCAATTATTATAGTCTGATAATTCTTGGCTTTCGAATAAATTATTTGTTTCTTTTGACATTTCATTACACAATTTATTATACGATTTTATATAGTCCTTTAATAGTTTGTCCAATTTAGATGAATAATCTTCATGTAACTTTTTGACTCTTCCTAATTCAAATTTCTTGGGTGTAAAATAATAATTTGTTCCCATAATACATACCTCCAATTATGATAAATTATTCACTTTCCATTATTTCAGCAGTAATATTATTGTTGTGCGAACATTTGTATTGTATCATGTTTTTATTTACCAATCAATATTTTTTCAAAATTTATTTGATTTTTATCTTATAATTCTAATTCTTCATCTATTGCTTTATGAGGATTTTGATAAGAATTTGAATAATAATCAAATTTTATTTTTTGATCATTCTCAACTAAATTATATGCAAGCACTCCAGCCATAGCTTGTACAATCTGTTCTTCAGTATTAGGATTAATAAATGTAATATTCAAACTCTTTTTCAAAATTCTCACCTTCCTCCATTTCAATACTATGTTTTATTTTAAATTTTTAGTACATTAATATTTTATTTCTATTTTATATTTTCTAAATAAAAAGCAAGAAAAAAAGCTAGATTTCTCTAGCTTAGTTTCTTGCTTTCAACTTTTTCATATTAAAATAATACTATTTTATTTTTTATACGTCAATGAATGTTTTTTGAAACAAATTTGAAATTTTATTTTAATATATAAAATAATCCTATAAAACATATAAAATATAGTAATTGTATATTTTATACATAGAATGTATTTTGTTATACTATCAATGAATTTCATTTATGAATATTTTGTTTATTATTACATATCAGTTATATCAAGCATTTTTACCTTTTTATTACTCTGTATTTTTTCTGTAATTTTTTTACTTTTAAAGAGCATTAGAAAGCTTGCTTTTCTATGTGTTTATGAGACAATCTCTGTATCTTTTTCCTGCCTTTTAGACATTTTAAAACTATTATAGTATTTATTTCCTTTACAATAAAAAGAAAGAGAGACTCTGAAATTTCAAAGTTCTCTCCATCTATCTGTGTTTAGGGACAAATTATAATACTTTAACAGTGGTCGGTGCTACTTAATATAAAGCGTGGCACGAAAACCAGTATCCTTATAGGTGCTATGATAATGACTGATATGGCGACCGTCGACAGAAGAAAATAATTGATTATTGTAACTGCCACCACGGATAGCATATGTTGTTTTATCGAGCTGTTCTTGTGTCAATTCTTTCACATTACCTGCAAATCCATAGAAGTTGTTTATACATCCATCTTCTCCTGTTCTAACCATTCTACTTGGATAATTCTTGTTATTATAGTAGTTTCCTAATTCTGTTGACTTCTCAATCTCCTCAATAGTTACTGTATCAGATTCAATTACCCATTTCTCCCGAGTATCATATTCAGCTCCATACATTAAATGTGCTTTAACTGTTTTGCTTTCTACCATAGTACTTGCAACCTTTTTTGCAGTTGGTACATCAATCTCTGTCCAAGGCATTGCACCTTTTACAGACCTTGGTTTTCCAGTCTCTTCATCTTTAGAAATATTATAGCGAGAACTATAATATCCATCATACTTATCGACACTTTTCTTCTGAAGAAGAAGTTCACCAACTAATGGTTCATGATATTTACTTTCTGAAAAAAAATATTTCGCATAGTTCATTCTGCCGAATTTTTTGTTGAAGTGAATTCCGTCAAGCGTAGCATTAGCTGTCAGCAATCCTACTGGAGTCCATACAAATTGATCATATGTTCTCATCAAAGTTTCAACCTCATCTAGATTTTGCCAGTTAATACCACTTATTTTTTCCTTTGGAATATGGTAGATAACTAACCCCTTATCTTTTCCCCAAATGATGTTCTCCTTTGGTACTCCAGACACTGTCCAGCCTTGTGGAACTACAGCTTTGTTTCCATAATCATCTGTATACACAGATAAAACCTCTGCATATTCCCCTGCTGATACAGTTGGAAGCTCAGAATAAACATTATTTGAAACAATGTTTAAAGCTCTGATAAGTAACTCTCCACTTGTTCCCTCTGAGACTTCAAAGGTTATACCCTTTTCTGCCTCAAGCACAATTTTTTCATACCGTTTCATAGTTTATACCTCCTTAAGTGATAATTTTATAACGGTTTCAACATAGCTATTGCCATTATGTTAATAGTACCACTTTTTCTTGTATTTTGCAAGTTTTGTAAACTTGAATTTATTTAATTATATATATTTAAATTGTATTTTTTATTATACATTAAAATAAAGTATTTTAAGTTCATCTACTCAAAATACTTTATCTATTTTATTTAATTATTAATTCCAACTTCACAACAGGATTCTTCTCTGCTAAGAAAACCTTTTTAATTTCAATACTTTCTGGAATTATTGGTAATTTATTCTTACCGTTCTAGAATGTTACTTCGGTGTGTACTGTACTTTTGCTGATGCCAAACTTCTTAGCCGCTCCCCTTACTGTATCTTTTGAATCTATAATATAATGTGCCAAACAGATAGCACGCTCATCGATGGATACATTTTTCATATGGTTCTAACTCCTTTATGAAAATACTTTTGTTTAATTGTATTCTCTTAAATTTATTGTTAGAACTCTTTCCTTTAAAGTTAATATTTTTTGATTTTCAGATATTTTATCAGGATGGTAAAAATTCCACTTCTTTTTTATTATTATATACCCTATCCATCAATTCATCTGGATAATGTTCATCTAAAAATACCTCTATTGCATTAGCAGGTGGAAGTTGCTGATGTCTTTTTTGTTGTCTATCAGCTGCCATACAAGAAATAACAATATCAAAAGTCATAAACAACATAAAAAAGATGGTAAAAATACGAACTCCCTTTTTTTCTATTAAATCATCTAGCTTTTGCATTCCCGGATAAAATATTTTCAAATAAGCAACAGCGATAATACCCCAATAAAAACAATATAATAAACAAACTCTCCCATTCAAATTCATAAATAAATGGCTATAGTCCCATGATACTGTCCCCCAAAAAATCTCTTGGAAAAAGGAGCATAAATACTCTAAAGCTCCTCCCATTAGCATACCACTAAAAAACAATCTTTTAGGTTCTTTTATTTTAGACACTAATAAATGATAAGCAATAGCACCTATCCCATAAATTTGGATAAAAGGTCCATAAATCAGTCCTTGTCTTATTTCTAATGTTCTTGTATATACCAAAGCATATAGCATTTCTGCAAAAAATCCAAAAACACTACCAATAACAAATATCCAAAATATTTTCATGATAAATTGAACTATTTTTTTTATTTTTATACCCTTATTTTCCATATTATTCCTCATTTTGTTTTATGTCCTTATTATATATTATTACTATCAAAATGAAAAGATTTATTCGCAATTTTTATGATTTACTGATGATATCTTTTATCACTTCCCCTGCTATGATTAATCCCATAACAGACGGAACAAATGAAATACTTCCTATCAAATTATCTTCATGAATAATCGCTTTTTCTTTGGAATACACTACTTTCAATTTTTCTATATTTCTTTTCTTTAATTCTTTCCTCATCACTTTAGCTAAGGGACATACTGACGTTTGATAAATATCCGCAACCTCAAATTTAGTAGCATCTAATTTATTTCCTGCTCCCATTGCAGATATCATAGGTACCTTAACTTCATTTGCCTTTTCAATCAACTTTATTTTAGTTTTAATCGTATCTACTGCATCTACAACATAAGAAAATCTTTCACTTATTAAATCCTCTTCCTTTTCTTCTTTTACAAAAACAGTTACATTTGCATTTGGATTAATTTCTTGAATTCTTTTTTTCATCACATCCACTTTATTTTTTCCCACCGTTTTTGTCGTTGCATGAATTTGCCTATTAATATTACTACAAGTAATCACATCATTATCTACTAAAGTCAAATTACCAACACCAGCTCTTGCCAATGCTTCTGCTACATAAGAACCGACTCCCCCTATTCCATAAAGGATGACATTTGCATTTTCTAATTTTTCTATTGCCTTTTTTCCTATTAAAATTTCTGTTCTAGAATTCCATTTTTCTTCCATTATTTTACCTCAATTAATTCGTATTCTCTACTTCCTAATCCAATTTTTACTCCATGTTCTATTTGACTTTCCCAATTGGTTTCTGGATGATTGATGTGGAAATTATCTTTTCCCTCTATATGTTCTTTCAAATGTTCTCCTAATCTACTATCTTCAAATGCTTGTTGTTTATTTACTAAATCAGCACTTGCTTTATCAATAGCTACTGGGTCAAATGATGCAAGCATACCTATATTAGGAACAATTGGTGCATCATTCTCTGCATGACAATCACAATTAGGTGATACATCACAAATTAAATTAATATGAAATTGAAGTTTATCTTTTACAACTGCCAATGCATATTCTGCCATTTTTTTGTTTAGAATATCTCCATTTTCATCATTTGGAGAAATAATAGCATCAAAATTACATATTCCGATACATCTTCCACATCCTACACACTTATTGTGGTCAATTATTGCTTTTCCATCTTCTCCATAGGAAATAGCTCCATGTGCACAAATTTTAATACATCTCTTGCATTTTCTACATTTTTCTAATATCACTTCTGGCTTACCACTACTATGCATTTCCATTTTTCCTGCTCGAGAACCACATCCCATACCAATATTTTTAATCGCTCCTCCAAATCCTGTCATTTCATGTCCTTTAAAATGGTTTAGCGAAATAAAAACATCTGCATCCATAATAGCTCTACCTATTTTGGCAGTTTTAATATATTCTTGATTAATTTCTACATACTCTTCATCTGTTCCTTTTAAGCCATCAGCAATAATAACATGACAGCCTGTAGAAAATGGTGTAAATCCATTCAAATAAGCACTATCTATATGGTCAAGTGCATTTTTCCTACCACCTACATATAATGTATTGCAATCTGTTAAAAATGGTTTTCCTCCTAATTTTTTCACAACATCTGCTACAACTTTAGCATAATTAGGTCTCAAATAAGCTAAATTTCCTGGTTCTCCAAAATGTATTTTGATAGCTGTATATTTATTTTCAAAGTCGATATTTTCTATTCCTGCTTTTTTTATCAATTTTTCTAACTTTTGTAATAAATTATAACCTGGTCTGGCTCTAAAATTTGTAAAATATACTTTTGATTTTTCCACTTTTTATCAATCCTCTTTCCTAATTATATATTTCGTAGTATATCACAAATATCTTTATTTTTCTAGGTTTTTGAAAAAGTTCTTTATCCTAACAGTAACCATTGTTACAATTCGCAACTAAAATTTATTGCTTAGAATGTTGATATATTAATATTGAATAAATTTTGAATGTGATTAGAAATATTTTAGAATTTGTTATATGCTTTATTGAGGAATGTTCACGGTACTTGAGTCACGAGAGGGTCTGAGTGAAAGAGGCTCAATAAATCATATTACAAATTCTTAAATATTGTATTGAACCGAAAAATTTATGAAATATTAATATATCAACATTAATTACTTCTAATATAAGTTCTTGTAATTTGGATGGAAATATTATATATTAATCATATAAGGAGGTATTTATGCTTAGAATCCATAATATAAAAATACGAAACAATCTATCAGACAAAGAAATCTTTGAAATAGCCATCCAAAAGAATCATATTCATCCAAGCGACATTACAAAATGGTATATTTCAAGAAAATCTATTGATGCAAGAAATAAAAATGATATTCATTATACTTACTCTATAGACATAGAAGTAAAAAATGAAAAAAAGTATAAAAAATTAGAACAAATAAAAGAATTTAAATTACCAAAAATACAAATAAAAAATTCATCTGATAAAAAAGTAGTAATCATAGGTGCTGGTCCTGCTGGATTATTTGCTGCTCTAACTTTAGTCAATCATGGCATCAAACCCATTGTAATAGAACAAGGAAAAACAGTAGAACAAAGGAAACAAGACATAGAAACATTTCAAAAAACAGGAATCTTAAATCCAACTTCAAATGTTCAATTTGGAGAAGGTGGAGCTGGTACTTTTTCTGATGGAAAACTTACAACTGGTATTAATAGCCCTTATTGCAAAAAAGTATTAGAAAGCTTTGTACATTATGGAGCTCCTAAAGAAATTTTATATCTATCTAAACCTCATATTGGAACAGATAATCTCATCCACATCATCCAAAATATGAGAAATGACATGATAACTAAAGGTGTTACCTTTTTATTCCAAGAAAAAGTAACTGACTTTGAAATAGAAAATAATAAATTAACTGCTGTACTTACTTCTCATAAAATCCCTACTAATACAGCTATATTAGCAATAGGACATAGCTCTAGAGACACTTTCTATCAACTATTTAAAAAAGGCATTTATATGGAAGCCAAAAATTTTTCTGTGGGTGTTAGAATAGAACATTTGCAATCCACTATTAATGAAGCACAATTTGGAAACTATACTAAATTCCAATTACCTCCAGCAGATTATAAACTAGCTTATCATGCACCTAACAATCGCTCTTGTTACACTTTTTGTATGTGTCCTGGTGGTGTGGTAATGGCATCTTCCAGTGAGCCAAATTCCATTGTTACAAATGGTATGAGTCGCTATTTAAGAGATGGTGAAAATGCCAATTCTGCTTTATTAGTAAATGTAACACCTAATGATTTTGAAAGTAATTCTCCTCTTGCTGGAATTCAGTTTCAAAAAGATTTAGAAGAAAAAGCATTTATTTTAGGCGGAAGTAATTATCATGCTCCTATTCAAAGAGTAGAAGATTTCCTTTTACATCAACCTTCTACTAAAATAGGAAATGTTAAACCATCCTATCTTCCTGGTGTAACCCTATCTAATTTACATACCATTTTACCTGATTTTGTTGCAGAAACTTTAAAAGACGGAATTTTATATTTTGATACAAAACTAAAAGGATTCGCAAATCCAGATAGCATTTTAACAGGAGTAGAAACCAGAAGCTCCTCTCCTGTCAAAATCTTAAGAAATCAAAATCTTGTTTCTAACATTCAAGGGATTTATCCTTGTGGTGAAGGAGCTGGATATGCTGGTGGCATCATGTCTGCTGCTGTGGATGGTATAAAATGTGCTATTTCTGTTTTAGAAAACAATATTTAACTTTCCTTAACTATCTTAACTAACTCTGCCACTAAATAATCAACATCTTCTTTTGTATTTTCCTCCCCAAAAGTAATCCTCAAGGTACCTTTTGCAAACTCACTTGGAAGCCCTATTGCAGTTAACACATGAGAAGGAGCTGTAGAACCAGAAGTACAAGCAGAACCACTAGAAGCACAAATACCTTTTTCATCTAACTTAAATAATAGTGCTTCTCCTTCTATGGATGGAAAAGAAAAATTGGCATTACCAGGCAAACGATTTTCTCTTGCTCCATTCAATTTTGCTTCTGGTATTTTTTCTTGTACTTGCAAAATAAAATGCTCTCTTAAATCTTTTAAATGTTCCGTATGTGATTGCAAATTCTGGTTTGCTAACTCACACGCTTTACCTAAACCAACAATCCCAGCAACATTTTCTGTACCAGCTCTCTTATTTCTTTCTTGATGTCCTCCATCCATAAATCTTTCAAATTCAATTCCATTTCTTACATATAAAGCTCCTATTCCTTTTGGTGCATATAATTTATGTCCTGATAAAGACAACGCATCTATTCCCATTTTTTGTACATCTATAGGAACATTTCCACAAGCTTGCACTGCATCTGTATGAAAAATAATGTCATGCTTTTTAGCAATTTCAGAAATAGCCTCTATTGGTTGAATCGTTCCTATTTCATTATTCGCAAACATGATACTAATTAAAATAGTATCTTTTCTAATCGCATTTACTAACTCCTCTAACTTTATCTTCCCTTCCTCATCTACTCCAATATAACTAACTTCAAATCCTTGTTTTTCTAAAACTTGGCAAGTGTGTAAAACTGCTGGATGTTCAATACAAGAAGTAATGATGTGTTTCCCTTTATCTTGATAATAACGTGCAATTCCTTTTATTATCATATTATCACTTTCTGAGCCACAACCAGTAAAATAAATTTCATTTGGTTTTCCGATGAATCAAATTAGCAACTCTTCTCCTTGCTTCTTCTATTGCCTTTCGAGATATTCTTCCTAAACCATATAAAGAAGAAGGATTCCCATATCGTTCACCAAAATATGGAAACATTTCTTTTAGTACTTCATCTTTTACTCTAGTTGTAGCTGCATTATCAAAATATCTTATTTTCATTAAAAAAACCTCCAAAATAATAGTTATCACTCAACCTAAATAATGAGCAATAATAACCTATCCTATTATATTCCATATCACCTTTTATATTGACACTTCAAAATAAAATCTTCTGGATTTCTTTCAAATTTTGCATTACTGCCTGATACCCATATCGATAACAATTATCTAACTTTTCTACATCTAATAGACCTGTTTTATCAGTTGAAACAGTCAAAACATAATCACTCTGGTTTAAACTCTCTTCTGAAATTTTATTTCCCATAATATCAATTGTTCTCATAGCAATATCCATCATATTACTTTTTTCATCTACATCATCAGCTTTAAAATTAACAGCAATTACTTTATCTACCTTTTGCTTTTTTACTTCTATGACAGGAACATTATCTAAAGCTCCTCCATCCAAGAAAATATGAGTCTGATAACAACAAGGGCAAAAAATCCCTGGGAAACTGCTACTAGCCCTTACTGCTTTTCCAACAGAAATATCTGTAATATATCCAACATTACCTGTTTTATTTTCAGGAATACAATTTGTAAAAACATATTCTTTAGACTTCATGACATCTACAGTTGGAATCACTAAAGGAATATTCTTAATATCTCCTATTTTTCTAATTCCTCTTCTTTGTGCTAAAGCATCATAAGCTTTTTCTATTGACTCCCCATTTTTCAAACCTGATATACTAATTTTTTTATTCATCATCAAGTTTCCTACCCCTGAAATAATCATTCCAGAATCAAGTTCTGTAATCTCTTTTGCATATCTTTTAAACAATACATAAATGTAATAAGGAGAATATCCCATAGCATATAAGGCTGCTATCAGTCCTCCTGAACTAGTTCCTCCAATTGCTTCTATCGAAATGCCATTATCTTCTAAAGCTTTTAATACTCCTGCATGTGCAATTCCTCTAATTCCTCCGCCCTGATAAAGCAATTCCTAATCTCAATTCCACACCTTCTCTCTATTTTTCATAGTATTTACTAGTAATTATGAATTTAATCAAATTTGGTGACAAAAAAAATTGACATTGCGATCTAAAATCAATGCCAATTTTTTCTTTTTGTTAAAAATAACTAAATTTTGGAATCCCCACCATCTTTGATTACAATAGTAAGGCAAGTTTTTATTTTCCATCTGTATAATATATTTCACCAAAACCAAATGTAACTTGATAGTATTTTCCAATAAAACTTGGTTCTACAATAGAAGCAAATTCATATTCTGGTTCTACAATTACATTACCATTTCTATCTACAACTCCCCATTTGTTAGCCAGTTTAATTCCTGCAAAACCATAAGAATTAAAATCTGTTACTTTATCATATTTATTTTCTATTACAAAATTATCACTACTGTCTACAAATCCCCATTTTCCATCCTTTTCTTTTGCGAAAAGAGTTTGGTTGGATAAAACTTGTTTATTTTGAACCTCTTTTCCAGTGATATCAAAATATTTTGTTTGTGTTTCATTATACATCTTAATATATTGTTCATTTGTTTCTACCACAGCATTTATCATTTCTCCGGCAAGACTTAAATCAGGAGTATATATTTGTGTTAAATTTTCTTGTGTTACCATTGCTTTTAATAATTCCGTATTTGGTATTCTTTCAATAGAATCATACTTGATTTCTAATTTTAAATTTTCTTTTGTATCAATAACACCTAATTTTCCATTTTCTGAAGAAACAATAAAATAATCTCCAAATAAATATTCTATATAAGAATAATTTGTTTTTGTGATAGGGTTTTCATTCTTATCTACAATACTATATACCGTTCCTACCGAATTATCTATTTTTATGCTATATTGTTGATTTTCGGTAGGCAAAATATCAATATTACTATCTCTGTTTGTAAGATTTCCCTGTTGGTCATAAACTTCTGTTACTTCACCTTTTCTTGCATATAGGTACATTCCAGTAATATCAATTTGACTAAATTCTACTGGAATAATAGTCTTACCCTCTCTATTTGCAACACCATATTTTTTACTTTTTTCTATTACAAATACATCACTTGACTTATCATAACGAATAGATTGATATTCATTATTAATCAATTGTTCCTCTTCTTTAAATACTCCATATTGACCATTTTTTGCTGTGATAAAATAAGGAACCTCATCTTCTTTAATATCTATCATTCTACTTAATTCATTATATTCTGGTTTTAAAATTTCTTTTCCATGAATATCTACATAACCATATCGATAACCTTCTTGTGTTGTTAAAGAAACGATATATCCTGCATATTGATATCCATTTTCATCTGTATAATAATTATCAATTGCTATTTGATCATAATCACAATTCACTAAAATATTACCTTTTATATTGATAACACCATATTTCCCTTCTTGCTTTACTAATAACTCTCCCTCTTTATATGGAAATGCTTCTATCTGTTCATAAACCGGTTTAGCTATTTCTTTTCCTTCTAAATTAACCAATCCTTTTTTTCCATCTTTTTCGTAAATTAAAACTGTTTTTTCATACATATAGCTACTAGCAATATTTTTTAATCGAATTGGTTCAACATTAGTATAATCTGTTAAAATTTCTTCTTTATTAGCATTATATATGGTAGTATCTTCTCCTTGATAACAAATAAAGACTGCCTTTTCCGGATTTGGAATAATAATATTATCATAATTTGGCTCTAAAACAATTTCTCCTTGTGCATTCATAACACCATATTTTTCTTGTTCTTTTAGTAAAAAATATTGTGGATTTTCAATCTTTGTAACTTCATATTTTCTACCTTCTTCTACCATTTTTTGATAAAAAACATAACCACCTATTGCAATGAAAAGCAAAATGATTATTACAATTCCTATGATACGACTTTTTTTCATAATTTGTCCTTCTTTCTATTCTTCTTTTATTTTTTCTTCTATATTATTTTTACATGCTTTTACTAATAATATTCTTTTATCTTCATATTTTTCAATTTTATAAGTTACCGTTTCTGTATCAATAATAGGACTTTCTTCATCTTCTGGAATTCTTCCTAATTTCTCTTGCAAAAATCCTGAAATAGTATCATAATCTCCTTCTGGAATTTTAGCATCTAGTAATTTATTAACATCATATATTGTCATACTTCCACTCAATAAATAAGTATTTTCATCTATTTTATGATATTCTTCTTCTATTTCGTCATATTCGTCAAAAATATCTCCCACTAATTCTTCCAATATATCTTCCATAGTAACTAATCCAGCTGTTCCCCCATATTCATCAATAACAATTGCAATCTGCATTTTATTTCTTTTTAATTCTTTAAATACTTCATTTATTAATCTATTTTGTGAAACAAAATATGCCTCTTTTACAACATTTTTTACTCTAAATGATTTTTTATTAATATTTTTTAGAACATCTTTTACATATAAAATTCCTTTTATTTCATCAATAGTTTCATCATATACTGGAATCCTACTATATCGATACTCTTCTTGTGAAAGTTCTTGCAATAATTCCTCTGTACTAATATTAATATCTACAGCAAAAATATCTTTACGATGTCTCATAATCTCTGATACTGTAATATCATTAAATTCAAATACATTATTAATCAATTCTCTTTCTTCTTCTTGGATAGTTCCCTTTTCTTCTCCTTGATCTACCATCATTTTAATTTCTTCTTCTGTTACAGTTTCTTCCTCATTTTCTGATACTCCAAAAACTCTAGAAACTGCATTTGTCACTACTGTTAAAAATTTAACAAATGGTGATGTCACAATAGAAATGGCTCTTATAATTCCAATGGTTGCAAATGATATTTTTTCATAATTCTTCATGGCTAATCTTTTTGGAACTAATTCTCCAAATACTAATGTAAAGAAAGATAAAATAATAGTAATTAAAATAATAGATATACTTTTCCATACTCCTAAACTAATAAACGGCATCCAAGTATTTAGCACTGGTGCTAATTGGTCTGCAAAAGCATCTGATGCAAAAGCACTAGATAAAAATCCTGCAAGTGTAATCCCTATTTGAATAGTCGCTAAAAATTTGCTTGGAGATTTTATCATTTTTTCAATCTGTTTGGCTTTTTTATTTCCTTCTTTGGCTTGTTTCTCGATTTTGGCATCATTGAGTGAAATAAATGCAATTTCTGTTGCAGCAAAAAATGCATTTAATAAAATTAATATAACTAAAATAAACAATTGCGAAAACATTGTTAGTATCTACTCCTTTTTCTCTTTATCTATTGTTCTCATTATATCTGTTTTTTATATTTTTTTCAATATAATTTTAGAAAAAGCACATCTACTTTATCATAAATAGATGTACTTCTCCTATTATAATGTATCTTTCTATTTTTTTTAATACTTTTTTAAATTTATTTGTTGATATTTACATTCCTGTTACAGGAAGTTTTTTCACTTGTTTCACCGTTTCGTTTTTTTCTGTTTTTATTTCTGGTTTTTTCTCTTTTTGATTATAAACTGTAACTGTCAAAGAATCATTCCATTCTACTTCTAGTTCAATTAATTCCTCTGTAGGTATATATCCCAAAGAAGTATGCACTTCTTTTAAATAATATTTTCCAGGTAATAAATTAGAAATTTGAATTTTTCCCTCTTCATCTGTTAATAAACCTTGCTTAATTACCTCCTTGTTTTCATTTAATAGTGCAAATTCCACATTTTTTAATCTTTCATTACTTTCTTCATCTTGCTTAATGACAATAATTTCTGTTTCATTTTTTGGATATTGTAAAGATATCTCTCCTACTCCATCTTCATAAGTAGCAGCTGTCAAAGCATAATCTTGTAAACCACTATCAGGTGCTGTACCATATAATACAGGTTTTGTTTTTACTTTAGCATTTGCCAAAATTCTAAACTCTCCCTTTTCTCTTAAACTTTCTATAGGAATTAAAATTTTAAATTTCTCATCTGGTTGAAATTCATTTTTCACAGTATTTTGTAAGTTTGTTATTTTGATTCCATCTATTGTATTTTCTTGAAAATGAATAGAATAGTCTTGAATTTGGGCATCTGATAAAATAGAAAATACTTTAGAAATATAACTTTTCTCTATTTCATCCACTTTCCAATTCGCATCTTCATCTTTTATCTCAATATAATTAGAAATCTTTGTTTCTGAAGAGCTTTGAGCTTGTGCAATAATTTGATGCATTGCCCTTAATGTCCTTTCTCCAGCTTCTCCAATAGGAGTATAATCTGCTGGATTATTTCCATGAATATAACAATAAATAGCTTGCTTTGTTGCTGTAAATGCTTCTTCTTTGTTTGCAACACCTAATTCTTCTAAAGATTTATAAGGATATCCATTAATAATTCTTCTCCATAAACCTACATCTTGTATCATACTATTTACAGAAACCGTATAAGCACCATTTTCGGCACCTGGTTTTGTTTTATCCAAGCAATATGCCGGATAGTTAACTCCTTCATATGTATATTGTACATAACTAACCTTGACTTCAACTCCTTTATACCTTAATAAACTTCCACAATCTCCTACCATGTAAATATTGGCACTATCTAATTGAGTTGCCACTACACTATTATAAAACACACAAAATTGTAAAACTAATATAATGAATACAACACCTGTTATGATAAAAAGTTTTTTTAATTTTTTCAAATATATTCTCCTCTCTTTTACTAAATTTCTATCGCTTGAATGCATCTTCGATAACTTGGCTCATTTTCCACACAAGTAATCAATGTCATTCTATTATCTTCTGTATTCTCTAATATTGTCCAATCCGTATCTTGAATAATCTTTTGTTTTTCTACTACATATCTTTTTTCTTGCCCTTGATAATAATATCGTATTTCATCTCCTATTTTTAAATCCTTTAAATGTTCAAAATAATTGTGTAAATAACCTCTATTATGTGCAGCCAGTCCCACATTACCAATTAATTTAGAAGTTTCTTCAAAATGACCTATATAAAGTTCCATCGTCTCTTTATCAGTTCCTTCTGCAATATTCGCACTTAATCCAATAGCAGGTATTTCTAAATACCAATTACTTTTTTGTTTTTCAATCTCTATAAAAGATTCCTCTTTTGATAAGTCTTGTATATTATTCGTAGCTTCCTCTGTCACTTGATTTATTTCGTTATTTGTATTCTTGTTTTTTGTATCAATTTCTTGTTGCTCTGAAATAGTGGAATTAAAATTTGCTTGAATTTTTAAAGTGGGTTCTGAAAAATAGAAGATAAAAAATTCTAATAGAAAAAAGATAGCAATAGAAATAAAAAAACTAATGACATTAATCGTAGATTCACGATAAAGATTCATCCATTGAAAAAATCCCTCCTTTGTCTCACTAAAATTGGAATTGTTCTTCAGAAATTTAGATTAAAATTTTTAGACTTTAAATTTCTTTGATTAAAATAATTTGATTAAAAATTTTTTATAATAGAACAAATACCTATTATCATAATAATACATTTTTTTCCATTTGTAAAGCTTTTTTCATCGCAAATTTCGACAAAAAATGACAGTTCTTAATAAAATAATAAGAAGCCTCCAATGGGAATTTATCAAATCTTTCTGAAAGCAAGGAATTGAAAGTGATTGAATTATAAATTGTTTTTAAATTTTTTAGGGAATCTCAAAATTTTTGAGGGTGCTAAAAAATTTGAATTACAATTTCTTTGAAAATCACTTGAACGATGAGCTGAAAGAATGATTTGATAAATTCCCATTGGAAGTTTCTTTAAAATATATTAAATTGCTAAATTTAATTCAAAATAGAATTCCACACCATTGTCTTTATTCATAACTCCATATTGATTTTCATAATTATTCATAATCGCTCTTACAAAAGATAGTCCAATACCTGTACCACCATCGGCTCTATTTCTAGATTCATCCACTTTATAAAAACGATTCCAAATTCTAGTAATATCTTCTTCTTTAATATTTTTACCAGTATTGAAAACTTTAACTCTTACTTTATTTTTCTCTACATCAACCACATTTTCTATTGAAATCTCTTTTAAACCTTGTATTTCTTCTACATGTTTAATAGCATTTGTAAGATAATTTGTAACCACTTGTTCAATATAGAAATCATCTGCCAATACCATAATTTCATCACTGCTCTTTATTTGAACATCTACTTGTTTTTCCTCTAACATAACCTTAGAGTTTCTAACAACTTCCTTTTCCACTTCCACGATATTAAATTTCGTATCTTTAAACTCTCTTTTCCCATATTCTAGTTTCATTAATTCTAATAATTGTTTTACTAATTTATCCATCTTATTAGTTTCATCCAAAATAACTTCTGCATAAAATCTTCTACTTTCTTCATCTGTATTAACATTTTCCAATAATCCTTCACTATATCCTTGAATTAGAGCAATTGGAGTTTTTAGCTCATGAGAAACATCAGAAATAAAACTTTTCCTCATTTCATCAATTTTAGATTTTTCCTCAATATCTTTCTCCAATTCTATATTCGTATCTCTTAATTGTTTAATAGTTTTTTCCAATTTATCAGACATAGCATTAATACTTTTTCCTAAATTATTAATTTCATCATCTGCTCCTGTAATCC
Organism: uncultured Clostridia bacterium; assembly: GCA_944386715.1. Lineage (GTDB taxonomy): Bacteria > Bacillota > Clostridia > TANB77 > CAG-508 > CAG-269. Next base: position 27,068 of record CALXCD010000011.1, on the reverse strand, counting down.
TATATTTATGACTAAAATCTAAATTAGCCATTTTTTTAGCAATCGCATTTAATTCTGAAATAGGATCTGCAAATTTTCTAGATACAAAAGATACAATAACTGCTGCTATTAAAATAGCAAATCCTGCCATTAAATATAAGAAATTATTAGATATTTTAACACTTTCTTGAATAGAAGTAATAGGAATACGAACATACAACAAATACCCATTATCTAATACTCCTGAAAGTAATATATAGGTAATTCCATTTTTTGTATCCTTGATTCTCCTAATTGTCATATCCTCATTTTGTTCTATAATCTCTCCTGTATTATCATACAATCCATTTGACATTGCATTCATCTGTCCCAAAGTAGAAAAGAAATCCTTATTAGAGGTATATATACTAACATTTTGATTATTTTTGATTAAAATATCGAAATTATTTTGAACAGCAATCTTCTCTAATTCTGATTCAATATCCATATCCACTGAGCTATTATAATAATTATTTACAGTTATATATACAGATTTTAAAGCTCTTGTTTTATTAAACAAATAAAATTGTCCAAATACCACATTATTAACAATAATTAAAAATAAAATAATTAATAAAATAACAAAAGATAATGTGATAAATAATTTAACTCTAACTGATTTTAAAGCTTCTTTTATTTTTCCCATGATTACCATCCTTAATTACTTCACTTCGAATTTATATCCAACACCTCTCATGGTTTGAATATATTTTCCTTTTTTACCCAGTTTATGTCTTATTTTTTTGATATGACTATCAATCGTCCTAGAATCTCCATAATAATCATAATTCCAAACATTATTTAAAATCTTATCCCTTGATAAAGCAATATTTTGATTCTCTACTAAATAGGTTAATAACTCATATTCTCTTAAACTAAGTTCTACCACTTTGCCATCTACTTTTACAGTCCTTCCCTCTTTATCAATTTCAATTCCACCATATTCCTTTACTTCTTTTGTATCTTGATTAGTTCTTTTTAAAATAGCCTCTACCCTAGCCACTAAAATTTTAGGACTAAAAGGCTTAGAAATATATTCATCCACACCTAATTCAAACCCAAATAACTCATCTTGTTCTTCACCTCTTGCTGTTAACATGATAATAGGCACCTTGGATTCTTGTCTAATCTGCCTTAAAACAGACCAACCATCTAATTTTGGCATCATCACATCCAATAAAATCAAAGTAATTTTATTCTTATTTTCTTCAAAAACCTCTAATGCCTTTTCCCCATCTTCTGCCTCCAAAATGCTAAAACCCTTTGCAGCCAAAAAATCTCTAATCAACTTTCTCATTCTTGCTTCATCATCTACAACTAAAATACAATTATTCACCATTTCTTACTCATCCTTTCAAACATAACCATTATTATTATACATTATACAAGGGTTTTATGTCTATATTGTGAAAATTTTTTATTTTTGTCACTACATCTATTAAAAAACAAAAGAGCATAAGAAAATCTCATACTCTTTATTATCATCAATTTTTGAGCAACACTGTCTTAGTATCATAAGCAAGCTCAATATGTTCTTCTTGTAAAATTCTCATAATCTTATAATTAATATCCTCTTTTTCTGCTAAATAACTATTATAATCCACAGAATCTGTATAACTACAAATTAGCACATTAAGTCCATTATCTGAAATCGTATCAAACTTAACAATAATAGAATCGTCAAAAATTGCCTCTCTTGCCTGTAACATATCTTTCACTTTAGATTTAAACTTCTCAAGTTTATCTAATGGAGTATCCAATTCTATCGTTAAATTCAGTTTATATCGTCTTTTTTCCATCTTGCTCCAATTAATAATAGAAGCATTTGAAATAATAGAATTCGGAATATTAACTAATGAATTTTCAAAAGTTCTTACTCTCGTACTACGAAAAGTAATATCTTCAACAGTTCCTTCAAAAGTATCCATTTGTATCCAATCACCAACTACAAAAGGCTTATCAATAAAAATCACCAAACCACCAAATAGATTTTTAGCTGTATCTTGTGCTGCCAAAGTAACAATAACTCCACCGATACCTAAACCTGCTACTAATCCATTTAAGTTAACACCTAATTCTGTAATAACAATAAAACCTGCAATCACATAAATGATTCCTCTTATCACTTTTAAAATAAATAGAAACATAGAATCATCCACTTTTTGATTCCATTTTTCTTTCATCTTTCTAGATAAACTAGAATCATCAGAAAAACTTTTTGCCAATCCATTTGCAAATACCATAATACTTACAATTCTAAAAATCTTAGTTACCCATTCCATGACTTCTGCACTAAGCTGTAATGGTATTTTTAAAAATAAGATTGCCAAATAGAAACCTAAAAGGATAAAAAATAATCTCAAAGGTCGATAAAAAGCATTCTCTTTTATCTTCTTTTTACTTTTTTCTTTCCATTTAAACATCTTAATAATGGCATATGACATTCCTGCACTAAAAATTCTAAAAAATATAATAATTCCTATAGCAATGATAACATCTATTATTTCAATAGATGTTATGGTTGCCATCCATTCCTTTAATTGTTCCATCTTTTTATTCCTTTTCTCAATTTATCTTATCCCATATAATCTCTTAATTTTTTACTTCTACTAGGATGTCTCAATTTTCTAAGTGCCTTTGCCTCAATTTGTCTAATTCTCTCTCTTGTTACTTGGAATTCCTTTCCTACTTCTTCTAATGTTCTTGATTTTCCATCTTCTAATCCAAATCTAAGTTTCAATACTTTTGCTTCTCTTGGAGTTAATGTATTCATCACTTCTTCTAATTGTTCTCTTAACAAAGTATAAGCTGCTGAGTCATGAGGAGCTGGACTGTCATCATCTTGTATAAAATCTCCTAAATGACTATCATCTTCTTCACCAATTGGAGTTTCCAAAGAAACTGGGTCTTGTGCAATTTTTTGTATTTCTACTACTTTTTCAACTGGAATTTCCATTTCTTGTGCAATTTCTTCTGGGGTAGGTTCTCTTCCTAATTGTTGCAATAAATGTCTAGAAGTACGAATCAATTTATTAATGGTTTCTACCATATGCACCGGAATTCTAATGGTTCTTGCTTGATCTGCAATCGCTCTTGTAATCGCTTGTCTTATCCACCAAGTAGCATAAGTACTAAATTTAAATCCTTTGGTATAATCAAATTTTTCTACTGCTTTGATTAACCCCATATTACCTTCTTGAATCAAATCTAAGAATAACATTCCTCTTCCCACATATTTCTTAGCTATACTAACTACTAATCTTAAATTAGATTCCGCCAATTGTTGTCTTGCTTCATCATCATCTTCCAAAATTCTTTTAGCAAGTTCTAATTCTTGGTCAAATGTTAATAATGGTATTCTACCAATCTCTCTTAGATACATTCTAACAGGGTCATCTACATTAACCCCTTCATAACTGGTATCTGTTATTTCATCTAATTTTAAATCTTCTACTTCTTTTAAATCCTCTATATCAGGCTCTTCATCCATATCATCAGATAATAAATCTACACCCAATTCTTCAAAAGCATCAAAAACCTTGTCAATTTGTTCAGGATTAACATCATCTAATTCCGTTGCCAAATCACCATAGGTAATTTTCCCCTTTTCTTTAGCCTTTTTCAAAATGTTATTCACTTTTTCTTCTTTTAACTTATCTTCTTCCAAAGTTTGTGAATTATCCAATTCCTCTTTTTTCTTAGTTTCTTTCTTTGCCATATTTTCCTTTTTTAGATTAGCTTTTGTCGATTCTTTTTCTTCCACTTTTTTCATTTCTTCTAATTCTTCTTTTTTCTTCGCCATTTTCATTATCATTCCTTTCTAAGGCATATACCTAGTTAATCTTATCTCATCTTGGCTAACTGAAGTATAATATCATTCAACTCTTTTTCTAGCAGTTTTTTTTGTTCCTGCTCTAATGTACCATCTAATAATGTCAAAATTTCAAATTTTCTATCATTTAATTTTTGTTTTTCATAAGCTTGCATTAATTCATCAATTGCTTTTTCCATATCTGCAATTTCATCATCATCTGCCATAAGCATAGTAATATGATTTTGCTCTTCTTCTGATAAATCATCCATCATAGCATTAATATTACTATTTCCTTTTTCCAGTTCTTCATACACCTTTTTAGCTATTTTTTGATTTAACTCCACTTTAAAATCTTCTGGATGAATATATTGCTTAATGGTTTGGAAAATGGAAATATCTCCTCTTAACAAGATAGACAAAATCGCATTTTCTCTCTTCTTGATGGCTTCTGATACTTTATCCTCTGAAACCCTCCTAGGAGATGATATTGGTTTTGATTTTTCTAAAATCTTTTGCCCTTTATTATCTGCATAAGCTAGTTTATTTACTTCTGCATAAATAGCTTCTTTGGATACCTCATATGTTTTTGCAATTTTTTCGATATAGACTTCTCTTTCCATACTATTATCTATTTTAGCAATCAATTTTGCTATTTCATTTAAAAATTTAATTTTATCTACAGTATTGTCTAAATCTAAGTTTTGTTTTAATTGTTTTACCTTAAATTCTACTAAAGAAAGTGCTTTTTCTATCAAGTTTTGAAATCTTGCGTTTCCATATTTTATAATATATTCATCAGGGTCTTTAGCACCTTCCATCTGTAAAACTCTTAAATCACACCCCATATTTTGCAATATTTCCAATGACCTATTGATAGCAGTTTGTCCCGCTCCATCAGAATCAAAACTCAAAATAATTTGTTCTGTATTTTTTCTTAATAACCAACCCTGTTGCTGGGTTAATGCAGTTCCTAATGGTGCTACCACATTTGTAATTCCTCTTTGATGTAAAGAAATAACATCCATATAACCTTCTACAATCAAAAGTTTTTTGATATCACCTTTTTTAGCAACATTTAAGCCAAATAAATGCCTTCCTTTACTATACACTACATTTTCTGGTGAATTAATATATTTAGGCTTAGAATCATCTAAAACCCTGCCTCCAAAAGCAATTACTTTTCCTCTTACATCACAAATAGGAAACATTAAACGATTACGATATCTGTCAATAAACTTTCCTTGTTCATTTTTATTGACTAATCCAGATTCCAAAATTTCTCTTTCTGCAAATCCATGCTTTACTAGCTCTCGATAAAGCTCATCAAATTTGCCAGAAAAACCAATTTGAAAAGATTTTAAAGTTTCATTGGATAGTTTTCTTTTCTTAACATATTCTTGTGCTATTTTGGATTCTGGAAGATATAATTTTTGATGATAATATTGTGCCGCAAATTCATTTACCTGATAAACCTTATTTTTTAATTCTTCTTTGGCAGCATCGCCACTATTGGTAAAGGTAGGTAATTGAATTTGAGATTTTTCTGCTAACATTTGAACTGCTTCAATAAAATTAATCCCTTCTATTTTCATCAAAAAAGTAAATACATTTCCTCCTACTCCACATCCAAAGCAATGAAATATTTGCTTATCTGGTGAAACAGAAAAAGAAGGCGATTTTTCATTATGAAATGGGCATAGTCCAAAGTAATTTCTTCCGCTTCTCTTTAAATGCACATATTGTGAAATAACATCAATAATATCATTAGATTGTCTTACTTCTTCTATTATTTCATCACTATATCTTGCCATCTTGCCTCACTTTCTTTCAAAATATTTCATATTTACATACATAATTATTTTATTCGACGCATTTTACATAAATCCTTCCTCTTTACAAAAATTTTATTACCTTAATAAAATATTAACCTTAAAAAAGTTGATATATTTCATATCAACCTTTTTCTAGGATTAATTTAATTTATGATGAAAATTGCAAACACAAGGTATAAAATTAATCAAAAACTAAATACTAATTAATTATTTAACAACATCATTTTATTATCTAATTTATGAATCGCTTTAGCATAAGAAACTAACTCTTTAGACACTTTTTTATTAACCGTTCCCTCTGGTTTATATTTTATTTTATGTTCTAAATTAGCCCAAAAATCCATTGCTAAAGTTCTAATTTGCAACTCTACTTTCACATAAATCATGTTTTGAGAAAGTGTAACAGGAACTTCTAAAATCATATGATAACTAGAATAACCACTTTCTTTTGGATTTGTTACATAATCTTTTTCCTTTAAAATATGTATCCCTGGAATCTTCTTAATTAAATCTTTCACAGAAAAAACATCCTTCTTCAAGGGACAAATAATTCTAATTCCTGCGATATCATTAATATTTTCTATCATCTCCTGATAAGTAAATGGATATCCTCTTTTCTCCATTTTGTTCATAATACTTTCCGGCTTTTTTATTCTAGAGCTAACATGGTCAATCAAATCATAATCATAAAAAATTTTAGATTCATCTTGTAAAATACCTATTTTCGTTTCTAATTCTCGAATTGCAATAGAATAAATAAACATTAATTTTTCAAAAGTTTTATCTTTAACTGTAATAGGTTCCTTATATTCTAGGAAATTTTCTATCTTTACCAATTGCATATCTCCTTTTTTATGTCTTTTCAAATTCTTCACTCCTTTTAAAAATTGCACTTAAACAATCTCATTTAGTCCTTTGCAATTAAGCCATTTCTTTAAAGTTCTTACTCTTAGTATATGCATATTATACTGGTATATTGTTTCCTAAATATATTTTTATTGTGTTTTTTTGATGAATTCTTTATCTCTCTTCTTCTTTTTTGCTAATAGCAGAATTTTTCTTTATTTTAGGAGAAACAGGAGCTACTTGGTATGTATTTTTCACTTGTTCCTCTCTATGGTCCAAAACTGTAGCAAATCCTTGTATAATATCTTTTCTCTGTTCAGGAGATATTACTTTTAATTTTTTTGCCACACCAGAAGTTTGTAACATTTCAAAAGTACCTCTAAGAGAATCATCATTTAATAATTCTGTACAAAAATCCAAAAATTTTTCTAGACGTTCTTTTGGAATATCTACCAAGTTTTCTTCAAACTTTTCAATCGTATCATTGATTCCTATAATACCTCTTACTTGTGCATGAACATCTTTTAATTGCATCCTAGATAACTTTGTTCCTAATTCTTTTTCAATAGACTTAATAAAATCACTTTCTTCCTCTTTTGTTAATTCATGCATTTTTTGTGATTGTGGAATACTAAAACGACCTGTTTCCAAATACGCACTAACTGATTTATTAGCAATATGTTTTAATAACTTTTTTTGTAAATCTCCTTGTGCATATTGATAATTACTTTTTCTATCTGGTTTTTCTCTCAAAATTTTCTGCCATTCTGTTTCTACTAAAATAGGCATACTTTCTGCAAACATCTCTTCTACAGGCATTAACTTAGATAAGGTAGGAATCGTAGTAGTCCCAAAATTAAAATAATTATTTGCCATCTTCTTTGCAATTATTTTCTCTATCCTATTTTTCGATTTTTTATCTTGTGGATTTATCTTCAAATTTCTAATTTTTTCTATGATATCTAATTCTGCCAAATCTTGACAATTATCATAAACTTCTCCTAATTTTTCATAATCTTCTTTTTCTTTTTTCTTTTCCTCTTCTGTTTGATTTTTTTCTCTTCTTTTTTCTATCAAAGTTTGCATTTCTTCCTGCAACTTCACATCTTGTATTTTCTTTACTAACAATTCTTGCCTAAAAATAGCCATATTTCCTTTTAAAATCAAGTTCTTTATACCATCATCTGTTAATTTATCAGATACTGTATCATCTAACACACTATCTGGGATTTCTTTATTTTGGGTAATTTCTAATGCAACTTTATCTAAAAACTCATTTGGTGCTTGCTCATCATCATCTACTCTAACTCCCAATTCTAATAATAGTTCTTTTCTTATCTCTGGATGTTTTTCTAGCATGGAAAGAAAAGTCACTTTTGCTTTATAAATATCTTCATCTTCTGCAACATTGATAGCCTCACTAACCATTTGCTCTATTCTACTATTTTTTCTTAAAACTCTATCTAACAATTTCATTTTATTATCTATCCTTTCTCCTACTTTTGCTTTTACCTTTCCATTTTACCATTTTTATGTACACCAGTCAATCTTTAACAAGAACAAAAAAATAAGCCCTAGTATATTGTAACATTACAAGAGCTTATTTTAAAATTTATTTGCCATAATAACTATCTAATAAAATTTGTTTTAATTCACTTACTAAAGGAACTCTTGGATTGGCAGTAGTACATTGGTCCTCAAAAGCCCTATCTGCAAGTAAATCCACTTTTGCCAAAAATTCTTGTTCTTCAATTCCAGCTTCTTGAAGAGATTTTGGCATATTTAAATACGTATTTAAATCTTTTACTCTTTGTACCAAACTTTCTATTCCCTCTTCTACTGTATTTGCAGGCAAGCCTACTTTTTTAGCAAGCATTGCATATTTTTGGTCTGCAATAAAATATTCATACTTAGGGAATGAAACAAATTTTGTTGGTTTAGAAGCATTATATCGAATAACATATGGTAATAAAATAGCATTAATTCTTCCATGAGGTAAGTGGAATTCTGCTCCTATTTTATGTGCTAAAGAATGGTTAATTCCTAAAAATGCATTCGTAAATGCCATTCCAGCAATCGTACTTGCATTATGCATTTTTTCTCTTGCCGTTTTATCACTACCATTATCATATGCTTTTTCTAAATATTGCATTACCAATTCTACTGCTTTTTCGGCTAATCCATCAGTATAATCAGAAGCCATATTAGAAACATAAGCTTCAATCGCATGTGTTAATACATCCATCCCTGTATCTGCTGTAACAGATTTTGGCAAACTCATGACTAAATCTGGGTCAATAATTGCAACATCTGGTGTTAATTCATAATCTGCTAAAGGATATTTTTTGTTCTTCTCTTTATCTGTAATAACAGCAAAAGAAGTCACTTCTGAACCGGTTCCTGAAGTAGTTGGAATAGCTACCATTTTACATTTTGTTCCTAACTTTGGAAATTTATAAGTTCTTTTTCTAATATCCATAAATTTTAATTTTAATCCTTCTACATCTGCCTCTGGATTTTCATAAAATAACCACATACCTTTTGCAGCATCAATCGGGCTTCCTCCCCCTAATGCGATAATAACATCAGGTTTAAAGGATTTCATTGCTTCTACTCCCTTTTTAATGGTATCAAAAGATGGGTCAGATTCTACATCACTAAATATTTCTGAATGTACATATTGTTGTCTTTTTCTCAAGTGATATAAAATTTTATCTACATATCCTAATTTCATCATTCCTTCATCTGTTACAATAAAGGCTCTTTCGATATCAGGCATTTTTTCTAAATATTGAATAGAACCTGCTTCAAAATATATTTTTTCTGGTATTTTAAACCATTGCATATTAACCCTCCTTTTCGCAACTCTTTTGATATTAATCAAATTAACACTAGACACATTGGCAGTTGTAGAATTTCCACCAAAGGAACCACAACCAAGTGTTAAAGATGGCATATTGGTATTATAAATATCTCCAATTGCTCCATGCGTAGAAGGTGAATTTACAATAATTCTACCAGCTTTCATTGTTTCTGAAAATTCTAAAACAGTTTGTTTATCTTCTGAATGAATAACAGCAGAATGTCCTAAGCCTCCAAATTCTATTAATTTCTCTGCTTTCTCAATTCCTTCATCCTTATTTTCTACAATATAATAAGTTAATACAGGACTCAATTTCTCTTTTGAAAATGGATAATCTCTTCCAATGCCTTCTTCATATACGACAATTACCTTAGTATCTTCTGGCACCTCAAAGCCTGCATCTTTTGCTATTTTATAAGGGGATTGTCCTGGTACATGTGATTTTAATTTGTATCCATATTCTTCTGTATATTCAAACATACTCTCTGCTAATTTTTGTTTTTCTTCAGGACTAACAAAATAACATCCTGATGCTTTCATCAATCTTTCAAATTCCTGATAAATATCTTTATCTACTAAAACAGCTTGTTCTGAAGCACATATCATTCCATTGTCAAAAGCTTTAGACATTACCAAATCATTGACAGAAGTTGGCAATTTTGCAGTCTTATCAATGTAACAAGGAACATTTCCAGGACCTACTCCTAATGCCGGCTTACCACAAGAATAAGCAGACCTAACCATTCCTGTTCCTCCTGTTGCTAAAATAAGATTAACATCAGGATGATTCATTAATAATCTTGTTGCCAAAATACTTGGTTCTTCAATCCATAAAATACAATTTTCAGGTGCTCCTGCAGCAATTGCTGCATCTCTTAAAATCTCCGCTGCCCTACTACTACATTTTTGAGCAGAAGGGTGAAATCCAAATATGATAACATTTCTTGTTTTTGCTGCTATAATAGATTTAAACATCGTGGTAGAAGTAGGATTTGTAACAGGTGTTACTCCTGCAATAATACCAACAGGTTCTGCAATTTCTACATAATCTTCCTCTTCATTTTCACGAATTATTCCAACTGTTTTTTCGTATTTTATACTATGATATACATATTCTGTTGCAAACATATTCTTTGTTATTTTATCTTCATAAATTCCTCTACCAGTTTCTTCTACTGCCATTTTAGCAAGTTCCATATGATGTTCTAATCCTGCCATTGACATTGCTTTTGTAATATTGTCCACTGTTTGTTGGTCTAATTTTAAATATTCCTCAGATGCCTTTTTTGCTTTTTGTACTAAAGCATCAATTTGTGCTCTTACCTTTTCTTCTGTTATTTCATTTTCAGCCATATAAAAACCTCCATTTTATAAAACTTCTTGTTCTTTAGTTTAACCATTTCTATTATATATTATTAAGAAAAATTGTCAATAGAAAAAAAGCCATTATGGCTTTCTTCAATAAGTATTTAAGAATATATATAATAATTAGAAAATGTATTTTATTTTTTATGCAGTAACAAGTCGTGGGGACCAGCAAGCATACAGTCTGTTTATCTTATTCACTATTTTATTTACATTTCTTTACAGAGTGTGCGATGCTGGGAGTTACAAATAAAAAATAAAATACATTTTTATATAAAAATACAACTACCAAACAATTATCTTTTTCAGTTACTGATACAAATAATTCTGTGGATTCACATGTTCTCCATTAATTCGAATCTCTAAATGTAAATGGGGACCTGTAGAATTTCCTGTTGAACCAACAGCTGCAATTACATCTCCTGCTGTCACCTTTTGCCCCACAGATACATACATTTTACTAGTATGACCATACCAAGTTTCTAATCCATTACCATGGTCTATTTTTACTAATTTACCATAAGATCCTTGATAGCTAGCACATGTAACAGTCCCATCTGCAATTACCTTGATAGGTGTCCCTGTAGATGCTGCAATGTCTAGACCTGTATGGGTAGATTTTCTAAGTCTACTACTTACTCCATAACGAGAAGTAATCACCCCAGAAACTGGTTGCACTGCTAACTTAATTCCATTAATAGAAGGCATTTTGTCTAATCTTTCTTGTTCTTCTTTTTGCTTTTGCACTTCTTCTGCCTTTTGTTCTACTTTTTCTTCAATCGTAGATTTTGCAACTTCTAATGAAGTAGTATCTATGGTTTCCGCTTCTTCTGTATATTTTTCTATAATACTTAAATCTACATTATCTAATTCATTTTCTTTTAATTGCTCTACTAGTTCTTCTGCTTCTTCTTTCGTATTAACTGTTTCTACTGTCTGATTTGCAACAGCAATTTCATAATATTTGTATGTTACAACAACATCTTCTTTTATTTCTGAAACTAATTCTTCTTCATTGGTATCAAGTGTTCTATCTACTAGTTTTAACTCATATTCTGGATTTGTTTTTAAAACAACATTATCTACGTTTTTTCCTTCTACAATAGCATTTTCTTTTAAAGATTCCTCAAATGCCTCTTTATTTTGTACATATCCAAGTTGTTCTCCAGAAATGCTTACTTGATAGATTGGCTTATATTTAATTAAAATAATCGCGATAATTAAACCAAAAGCTACCATTGTAATGTTAAAAAACTTCAAGATTTCTTTTGTATAGAATTTTAGTTTCTTGTTTAAAATAAATATTCACTCTCCTTTTCGAATAACAACTTATGTCTCCTTAAATATAGACATAAAAATAACAAATATTTTAAACGCGACTATTTCTAATTATACTACATATTCTTACCAAAATCAAATTATGTATACATGATTTTTTCCAATTTGTCCATCTTTTTTCAAAAACCCCAAAATTAAACCTCATTTTTCCATTTTTTACTCTCATTTCCTCCTTTTTCCTCTTTTTTGCTTATTTTTACATTTATGTTTACTTTTATCATAATATTTCAGACTTTCCTAAAACTCACTTTTACTATATTCATCTCTTCATTGATATATTCTTACTTATATTAACTGATAAGTAAAATATATATAGTTAGTTTCTGTAAAGTTAAACCATAAAATGCTATATTATACGAGAAGAATGGGAAGGTGATAAAAATGGCATTAGATTACACAGTAATCGGACAAAGAATTAAACAAGCAAGATTAGCCAAAAACTATACGCAAGAAGATTTAGCAGAAAAAATAGATATTTCTGTAGCTTTTTTAAGTAGAGTAGAAAGAGGAAACTCTCATATTAATTTAAAAAGACTAAATCAATTATGTGGTTTATTAGACGTATCAGAAGGATATGTTTTAAATGGTGCTTCTAGTAGTTCTAAGAATTATTTAGACCAAGAATTCGCTGAACTATTAAAAAATTGTACACCAGAAAAACAAAAACTTATTTATAATGTAGCAAAAGTAATTGCTGAAACTGAAACTGAAACAGAAACAGAATAAAGTTAAGAGTCAATTCAATATTTGAATTGACTCTCATTTTTTAAATATACTTAAAACTTTACTAAAAAATCTTTTTATAAAACTTTCTTTTTTCACTATCATCAAATTATTATCTATTGTAATATTATTAATCTTTTTTCTTTCTATAAATATTTGCTCTATACTTTTTCCTTGCTTCTGTTTTTCATAAAATTCCTGTTGGTCTTTGATAGCAAATTCTTGTTTTTCCTCCTCTGTTGCCCAATAACTTCTATAAATTAAAGATAAAACAGCCTCTGTTTCTTTTAATAATGGTTGTTTATCTATATCTATATTAGTTTGTATATTTGTTTTATAATCATGATTCATATTGTCTTTTATAAAACTAATAAATTTAACTGGAATTTTAGATATTAATTCATCTTCTGTATTTTGCAATATATCATATACTTCTTTAAACGAATTTCTATATGCCTCATCTATCATAAGCAATTGCTCCTTTATCCTTTGTCATTTTTTTAATACGATTATATGCAGAATGTACCCTATCTGCTGGTGTTCTCATTGCTATTTGCCTAAATTGTTCTCTTTTAAATCTATTTTGTGCAAAACCTTTCCTGTCATTTTCTTGGAATACTTGTGCCTGCTTAACAGATTCCCACCTATCCATATAAATCTTTCTATCTTCTGGTTTTTCCATGATAAGATTTAGAAAATTTTCCGCTTTTTCCTTTTCTGTTACATCTGTTTGATAAAACGTAGATAATCTATCTTGATATAATTCTGGATTATCTGTCATCTGAATAGCAGTACTTATCAAAGAAGCATATAAAAATACATTTTGTTTTATAACTTCTGGCTCTAATGTGCCATTTGCCATTCTAAATTCAATTGTATTTTTTTGACTATTTCCAATATTAGATAAATTTAATCCTGCATAACGTCTCTCATCTAATTTATATTTACTAACAAGCATTTTCATTTTTCCAAATTTTTTATAAGATACCTTTAACGTTCCATCCTCTATTTTCTTTAATATTTTCTTTCCTGTAGGAACTGCCATTCCTTTTCTCCAAATGGCTGTAACCATACGTAATACGCCTTTCAAATCTCGATAAATTGCTCCTTTTCTTAAAGGCTCTCCTTTATCATTACACATTTTATAAAGTAATTCTTCTGATTCCGCATATAATCGTAAAAAATTTTTCATTTTATTTGGGTCTTGCATTAAACAATCCGCATCAAAATGGATATGTAAACCACATTTCTCATCTGCAACTACTTTATCTCCCTTGTCCCCAGGAAATTTTTTCATCTGTTCACACATAACAAAAACATCTTCCCAGCATTGCTCATCATCTTTCAAAATAGGTGATACTAATTCTGCCCCACCTTCTTCAACAAGTCTTTCTTCACTTTTAGTTGCCATGTGCCAATTCTTACTTTTAATATACTCTGCACTCTCTCCTGTATATAGACTATTTTCTCCTTTTGTTTTTACATTATATGCTTCTAGTTCTATTCCAAATTTAAAATATTCTGGTAATCCTAACTTTTCAAATTTTTTTGCATATTTCATAATTTTTCACTCTCTTTTGTTTTATGCTTTCATTGTACTATATTTATTTAAAAATATCAACCTAGCAAAATTCCAGTTACAATCCACAGAATTCTTTATTTATTTTTTCATTTCCATTGCGTATCTTTTTTATTTATGTTATGATAATATGCGGAAAAAATGGAAATACTAAAAAAGTAAAAAATAAAGGAGGAATCAATAAATGAATTTTGAACAATGGAAAGGATTTCAAAAAGGTGACTGGCAATCTGAAATAAATGTAAGAGATTTCATTCAAAGAAATTACACACCATATGAAGGAAATGACAGTTTTCTTGCAACCACAACAGAAAAAACCCAAAAATTATGGGACAAAGTATTAGACTTATATAAAAAAGAACAAGCATCACCTGGTAGTGTCTTAGATATTGATACCAAAACAGTTTCTACCGTTTCTAGCCATGAAGCAGGATATATAGAAAAAGACTTAGAAGATATTGTAGGACTTCAAACAGACGCTCCTTTAAAAAGAGCTATCATGCCATTTGGAGGAATCAGAATCGTAGAAAAATCTTGTGAGGCATATGGAAGAAAAGTAGATGAAGAAGTAGAAGAAATCTTCCACAAATATAGGAAAACACATAATGATGGTGTATTTAGTGTTTATACACCTGATATTAGAGCTGCAAGAAGTTCCCACTTAATCACAGGTCTTCCTGATGGATATGGACGTGGTAGAATTATTGGAGACTATAGAAGAGTTGCTCTTTACGGAGTAGATGTATTAATAGAAGAAAAGAAACAAGAATTAGAAGTATTAAATGTAGATGAATTAACAGAAGAAGTGATTCGTGAAAGAGAAGAAATTAGTGAACAAATCAAAGCTTTAAATGAACTAAAAGTAATGGCATCTAAATATGGATTTGATATTTCTAAACCTGCTCAAAACAGTAAAGAAGCTGTACAATGGTTATATTTCGGATATTTAGGAGCTATTAAAGACCAAAACGGAGCAGCGATGAGTCTTGGTAGAACTTCTACTTTCTTAGATATCTATTTTGAAAGAGATTTAAAAAATGGAAGCATCACAGAAGAACAAGCACAAGAAATCATGGACCACTTTGTAATGAAACTAAGATTAGTTCGTTTCTTAAGAACACCTGAATACAACGAATTATTTAGTGGTGACCCTGTATGGGTAACAGAAAGCATTGGTGGTATGGGAATTGATGGAAGAACATTAGTTACGAAAAATTCTTTTAGAATGTTACACACTTTGCAAAACTTAGGACCAGCCCCAGAACCAAACATGACTGTTCTTTGGTCTACTAGACTTCCAGAAGGATTTAAAAGATTTACCACAAAATTATCTATCAATACTTCATCTATTCAATATGAAAATGATGACTTAATGAGAATCACATTAGGAGATGACTATGGAATCGCATGTTGTGTATCTCCTATGAAAATCGGAAAACAAATGCAATTTTTTGGTGCCAGAGCAAATTTAGCCAAAACTTTATTATATGCCATCAATGGTGGTAAAGATGAAATTTCTGGAAAACAAATCACACCAAAATATGAACCAATTACTTCTGAATATTTAGATTACAATGAAGTAATGGAAAAATTTGACCAAATGATGGATTATGTTGCAAAAATCTATATTAAAGCATTAAATGCTATCCACTATATGCATGATAAGTACTCTTATGAAGCAATTGAAATGGCATTACATGATAGAGAAATCTTAAGAACCATGGCATGTGGAATTGCAGGATTATCTGTTGTAGCAGACTCTTTATCTGCTATCAAATACGCTAAAGTAAAAGTCATTCGTAATGAAAATAATCTTGCTGTAGATTACCAAATAGAAGGAGATTTCCCTAAATTTGGAAACGATGACGATAGAGTTGACCAAATAGCTGTAGACATTGTAAAAACATTTATGAATAAATTAAGAAAACATCAAACTTACAGAAATTCTAAACATACTCTATCTATTTTAACCATCACTTCTAATGTCGTTTATGGAAAAGCAACTGGAAACACTCCAGATGGCAGAAAAGCTGGTGTTCCATTTGGACCTGGAGCAAATCCACTTCATGGAAGAGATAAAAATGGTGCTTTAGCTGTCATGAATTCTATTGCCAAATTACCATTTGATTCTGCAGAAGATGGTATTTCTTATACCTTCTCTATTACACCAGGAACTCTTGGAAAAACAGAAAATGATAGAATTACTAACTTAGTTAATATGTTAGATGGTTATTTTGCACAAACAGGTCATCATATTAATGTTAACGTATTTGATAGAAGCCTATTAGAAGATGCAATGGAACATCCTGAAAAATATCCACAACTAACTATTAGAGTATCAGGATATGCCGTTAACTTTACAAAACTTACTAGAGAACAACAATTAGATGTTATTAATAGAACCATTCATGAAAGAATTTAGATAAGGAGAAATCATGGAAGAAAAAGACTTAAAATATTATGCCAAAGTACATTCCATAGAATCTTTTGGAACAGTAGATGGACCAGGAATCAGATTTGTTTTATTTTTACAAGGTTGTCACTTACAATGCAAATATTGCCATAACCGTGACACCTGGGATATAAATGGAGGAAGTTACAAATCTTTAGATTCTATCTTTGAAAAAATAATGAACTACAAAAACTATATTTATCCCAATGGTGGTGTCACCATTACAGGAGGAGAACCTCTATTACAAGCCAAATTCCTAATAGAACTATTTTCAAAATTGAAACAAGAAAATATTCATACTTGTATTGACACATCTGGAATGGTGGCTTTAACAGAGGACATTAAAAAGGTATTATCTTTAACAGATTTAGTTTTATTAGATATTAAACATATAGATGACAAAAAATGTAAAGAGTTAGTAGGGAAATCTAATAAATTAGAATTAAACTTTGCCAAATATTTAAGTGATAATGGAATTAAAATGTGGATTAGACAAGTTCTTATTCCTGGCTATACAGATGCCCCAGAAGATTTACTAAAATTAAAAGATTTCTTATCTACTTTAAAAACAGTAGAAAAAATAGAATTACTTCCTTATCATGATATGGGAAAATTTAAATGGAAAAAACTTGGATTATCTTATACCTTAGAAAATGTTCCAAATGCTACTACAGAAGATGTCCAAAAAGCAAAGAAAGCCTTAGGCATTACCTAAGGCTTTTTTCATTAATAAAATTACATTCCTAATAATTTTAATTCCACATTTTCCATTTTATACTTTCCATCCACTAACTTAAACTCTACTAAAGTATTTTCCAAGGTTTCTTCATTTTGTCTTAAATCAGTCGTAAAATACAATTTTATTTGTGGAATTTCTACTTGATGAGTTACGATTTCTTTAAAGCATTCTGCCATATGTTTTTCATCTTCGCAAATCAAAATTAATTGTGGCATACTAGAAAATCCGGAATCTCCTGGCACAAAATTTTCATAGAAATCTTGATATAATCTCATCTTTTCTACTAATTTCTTTTGCCAATCAGCTTCTCTTCTAAATACTTCAAATACAAATTGAATAGACTTATTATTTTTTGTTAATTTAACAGCGCCACCAGATGCCTTAAACAATTTTCCGGTTACTTTAGCAGTAATAGCTGGTTTTACAATATAACTATCAAAAGCTTTAACCTTTCTTAAATATGCAATTAATGTCTGATTTCCTGCTAATCTTTTCTTTATCATAGGAACTGGTTTGGTATTATCAGATGGTTGCCATTTACACTCTATTTCTTTAGATGTTAATAAATATTTTCCCATCTTTTCTAAACAATAAATTCTATAAATCCCTTTTCCTTCATCAGAAGTAAAATAATATCTTGTCAATATTTTAGATTTTACTAATTGCTCCAATTTATTGTTTAATTTGTCTTGGCTTTTAGGGTCAAAACCTTTAATCTCTAGCATTTGATATAATTGTCTGGAAGTAATAAATTCAAATTCATTTACTAAATCCAAAATAGCAAAATGAATCTCATTAATATGTCCTATATTAATTTTGTGTACAATTTGGTTCATAGAAACATATCCATCTTTTCCATCAAATGTTTTAATTTCACCTTTTCTAATAGCAAATGGTGATACTTGTGCTTTTATCTGGTTATCTTCAACCATATAAATCCCTCCTCAAAATTTGAAAAACTTTTCTTATTTTATCTGATGTAAAATTGACAATTTTATTTTTCTTTTGCATTCATCTATTTTTTTAATATAGACTTCTACCTTTTGACCATATGTAAAACCTTCTTTGTATTCTGCCATCCCAACTAAATTAGGAGCAAGTTCGATAAAAATTCCATTCTTATTTTTTTCTGTTTCTCTAACAATACCTCTTACTTGTGTCCCTTGTTTAAATTTTTTTGCATTATCTTCCCAAGTTCCTAAAATTTCTTTATAAGATAACATTACTTTTCCAGTTTCCCTATCAATAGATTTTACCACAATTTTCAACTTTTGTCCAATTTTTAATCTTTCAAAAGGAGTTTTTATTCTAGCAACAGATAAATCTTCTATATGTACTAGACCAACAATTCCTCCTCCAATCTCCACAAAAGCTCCATATGGTTTAATATTTTTCACAATTCCAATTACTTCTTGTCCCTCTTGTAATTCGTTTTTAACCCAATTTAATGCTTCCTCTTGAACTTCTTTGCGAGATAAAATAGCAACACTTTCTGCCGACAAATTTTTCACTTTAAATTGTACAAATTTATCTACTTTCCCCGTACACAAATTTGTTTTAGGTATTCCACCTTCTTCTACATTGATAGCTTCAACTTCTGTTCTAGGAATAATTCCTTCTAAATCTTTTCCTAATCTAACATGTAGATTATAGTTTTCATCACATTGCTTTACAATTCCTTGTAAAGTCTTTCCTGTATGTATATATTTTTGCAACGCATCTTCATCTAGGTCTAATTTTTCATTTACCCAACCTTCTGGTGTTATCTTAAATGTATTCATTTTTTCTCCTTATCTTCTGTTTTCTCTATTATACAAATATTTTTTCATAATGTAAATAGATACTAAGAAGAAGTTTTCAAAATAATGTAACTATTCAGAGGCAATATATTTTAATCAAAAAGTTTATCTATTTTTTATGATGTAACAATTCGGGGGGACCAGTAAGATTACAGTCTGTTATGCAATTACAGACTGTTCGCAACTGGGAGTTACGAATAAAAAATAGATAAACTTTTAAAGGAAACAACAATAGGTCTGAATAGTTACAAAATAATATAAAGTACTTAGATTACCTTTTATCGATTCTATCTTAAAATTCTTTCCACTTCTTGTTTCGACAAAAAACGCCACTTACCAAGAGGTAAATCCTTAACACCAATTCCAGAAATCTTGCTTCGATGCAAAGCCAAAACGGGATAACCAACGGCTTCACACATCTTTCTTATTTGTCTATTCTTTCCTTCATGAATGATAATTTCTAAACGAGAACTATTTTTCTCAAGGTCTGTTTTCAAAATCTTAACCTTTGCAGGTTTTGTTGTATATTCCTCTATTTTGACACCATTTTTTAAAAGCTCCACATCTTGTTCTGTGACAATTCCTTTTATCGTAACAGTATAAGTCTTATCTATTTCATGTTTTGGATGTGTTACCTGATATACAAAATCTCCATCATTTGTTAAAATTAATGCCCCTGAAGTATACATATCTAGCCTTCCTACTGGAACAACTCTTTGTTTCACTTTTACTAAATCTAATACAGATGGTCTTTTAAATTGGTCTTTTACTGTTGTCACATATCCAATAGGTTTATTTAACAAAATATAGACATTTTTTTCTTTCTCTTTTATCTTTTTATCTTGATATAATACCATATCTTTTTGTGGATTTATTTTAGTCCCTAGCTCATATACGATTTGTCCATTTACTTTTATTTTCCCCTGCTTAATTAATTCTTCTGCCTTCCTTCTGGACGTTATCCCACAATCAGCTATATATTTTTGTAATCTTATTTCTTCCATCTTTATTATCCCTCTATCAACTTTTTCATGTACTCAGGCAACTCCGCTTCTAATTTCATTTCCTTTCCTGTAATAGGATGTTTAAATTCCAAACTTTTCGCATGTAATGCTTGTCCTTTTATTCCCCATTTATTCTTCCCACTAGAATAAGTAGTATCCCCTATTAAGGGATAGCCTATTTGTGATAAATGTACCCTTATTTGATGAGTCCTTCCGGTTTCAATATTTACTTCTAATACCGTATAATCATCAAATCTTTTTAAAACCTTAAAATGTGTAATCGCTTCTTTTCCTTTTTTCGTCACTGCCATCTTTTTTCTGTCCTTTTCACTTCTTCCAATTGGCATATTAATCGTTGCTTCATTTTCTTTTACAACGCCTCTAACAACTGCTATATAAGTTTTTTTAACCTCATGATTTTTTATCTGTTCACTCAAATGAATATGCGCCTTATCATTTTTAGCCACGATAATAATTCCGGGAAGTATCTTTATCCAATCGATGCACGATTCCTGGTCTAATTTCTCCTCCAATGCCAGATAAAGAATCTTTACAAATAGCCATAATGGCATTAACAAGTGTACCATCTGGATTTCCATTAGCAGGATGAACTACCATTCCTTTAGGTTTATTAACCACTATGATATCCTTATCTTCATAGATAATTTCCAATGGTATATTTTGCGCTTTTAAGATAATCTCTTTAGGTTGTTCCTCCTCTAAAGTAATCTCATCATTTTCTTGTACCTTATAAGATGGCTTTACTTTCTTATCATTTACTTTTATCTTTTCCTCTGCAATCAACCTTTGTATCGCAACTCTTGATAAATCTACATTTTTTTCTGACAAATAACTATCTATCCTCTTATTGATTTCTTCTTGACTTACAATAAATTTTTTCATGATTCTTCCTTCTCATTTTTTATTATCTTTTCTTCTTTATTTTTTCTCCATTCTTTTACTGTAAATGATGCAAATCTAGCAACAATACATATCCATCCAATGGCAATAAATATATCAGCCAAATTTAAAACTGGAATTGGTATTACCTTTGTAAAATCAATATATTCTAGAACATAACCTCTTACTAATCTATCTATTAAATTACTAATTCCCCCTGCTAACACAAAACTCAAAAAGATTTTCAATTTAGTATCTACAAATTGATTTTCCATCCTTAGAAATCTAAAAACAATGCCTAATACAATAATATTAGTAAAAATATATAAAATGGTAGAGTCTGAATTTACTCCATAAGTCCCTTGCGTATTTTGTACGATATGAAGTTGAAATACATTGGGAATAACAGTAACATCTCCTATAGCAGATAATGTTATTTTTATTATTTGGTCCACTACAAGAATTACAAGTATAATAACATAGAAATATTTCTTTTTCTCTTTCACTTTGATTAAATCTTTTTTAGTTTGTTCCATTTATTTTTTATCCCTTTCTTAAAGAAGCTCCTCTATTCTTCTTGACCTACTTTTGCACTTTCTCTTTCATAAATAACAAAATATTTGTCACTATATAATTCCTTGTAATTAGCATCTTTTGTTTTAGTAATTATCATATTCATTTTTGAATTTTGATAGGTTATGACATGTGTAATTTGATATTTTTCAAAAACATCTTCATAAAATCTACTAATATTAGAAGTTTCAATAAAGTCCATAAAAATATCCTCTTCTTTGCCACTAAATTCTGGTGCATATAAATCTGCACGAGAATCGATAAAAACTGGTATTCCTCTAAACAGCATATAACTTCCATAATTATATTCATTATAAAATCTAGCAAGTCCAATATCAATATTTTCTAAAATATAATCACAAGCTTTTGTTGGGTAAGTAGATTCATCCACATAAGAATCATCTAGCTTATCTTTACCAAAATCATAAGTTAAATATAATGTTCCTGCAGTAAGTAGTAAAATAACCACCATATTAGTTGCAAATTTTTGGACAAAATAAATTCCTTTTTCAGTATGTTGGCTTAAAACTCCCATTAGCAATCTATTCAAAATAAATACTCCTATTAAAGCAAACATCGTCACTTGTCTACGTGACATTAACATCAAATAACATAGACCTGCAATCATAAATAAATCACTTAATCTAATCTTAGCTTTGGTAAAAATTAAAATTGCTAAAAATACAACTAATACACACATCACTTCTGTTTCATTAGAAATTGTCATTGGCAAATGTTCATTGATATTTTCAGTTGTATTTCCTTGCATTGTCTTCACTAAATACGTATAAGGAGTATCTCCTAATGGAGTTAATAATCCTGTTAATGTACATACCAACATAATTAAAATTAAAAAAGGTACCGCATTATTTTTTACTAATTTAATCTTATATGGATTTTTTAAATCTTTTGTCCTTTTTACTTTTACTCTATCTATCTTTTCTTCTAATTCTTTTAGTTCATCTGTAAGCTGTTGCACTTTTTCTTTTTGTCCCATTTTTTTAGAAAAATATTTTATTTTTGCCTTTTTCCATAATACTTCCCATTTGCGATAAATAATAATTTCCCCCATTAAAGCAATGAAATATTCTGCAATATATGGTAGATATAATACAAAGTAGAATGGCCAAACTGCTACATGTAAATTAGCAATTAAAATAGGTATGATAATAAGTCCTAACGCATATCTTCTCTTTTTTGTTTCTAAAAATTTTTCTATCCAATAAATTGTCAATACAAATAAAATAAAAGTAACCAATTGTGCTCTTGCTACTATATAATCTCTTATTAAATACATAACCCCTATTGTTAAAACAAAAGAAATTAGCTGATTCTTCACTAATTTTGTGTTAGTCAAATAAATAGTAATTCCTAATATAACAGATAGTATACAAGTCACAATATAAATACCATCCATGCCAAAAGCCTGATAAATTTCATAAGTCAGCAAATCATATAACCAGTGCGGATATGTATATGCTAAATCCTCATGCCAAGAGAAAGGGTCTTTCATGTCAATTCCTTCTTGTGTAATATGTTCCCCTATTTTAATGGTATAATAAGTATCATTTTGAAAAGTAACAGGAGTTAATGCAATACTAAATACTGCTATTAAAATAAGTGCTATTATAGTAAAAACAACACTTTTATTCAAAATATTTTTTATTTTACTCTTCTGTGCTTTTTTCTCTATTTTTGATTCTGTCATAAAACTTTCTCCTCATTTTTCTATTTGCTCAAATTATATCAAAAAGAGTTTGAAAAAACTAGTCTTTTCAAACTCTTTTTACATTTTATCTATCCGTATGTTACAATTTAGAAGATCTTATATGATATTAGAAAAACCTGATATATAGATATTTAAAAATCAAGACTCGGATTGTTACGCCCCAGATATGTTTTGATTAAAATATCTATATATCAGGTTTTTTTTATTATTAAAACATTAACTGTGAATGTAACATACGTATAATATTTTCCTATCTTATACAGCTTCTTGATTTTCTTCTGATTTAGGCTCTTCTTTTTCTTCTATCACTTCTAAGCTACCAACAGAAACCTCATAAGCTACTCTTGTTTCAGAAGTTCCATCTTCATGTTTCTTTTCATAAGTTCTAGATTGGACTCTTCCTACTAACTTCACTTGTGCTCCAACCTCTAAATTTTGACAAAATCTAGCATTTCTTCCCCAAGCAATACAAGGAATATAGTCTGACTTATTATAAGCTCTGTTAACAGCTAATAATATATCTGCAATTTCTCTACCAAAAGGTGTTTGACGATAAATAGGCTTTTTACAAATATAACCGATTAGCACTACCTCATTAGTAATAATATCTTTTCTTACCATTTCATTTTCTTCTTCTGGCTCTTCTTCAATTTCTTGTAAATCTTTTGCAAATACTGTTAAAATTAATCTATTTTTTTCATTTTCATAACTATTGTAAGACCTAAATTGTCCTTTGATTAATAATTTTTTTCCTTCTGTTAAAGTATCTTCTTTCAATAGTCTTTCTGATGTCGTAATTGGAATAATGTCTGCATTACCACTTAAACGTGGAATAGATAAATTAAAAATATAGAATCTCTCTCCATAAATTTCATGACTAAATTTCTTTTCTCCTGTAACTTTTCCAACTAATGTTAAATAGTTGTTTTCTAAATAACTTGTATCCAATTCCTTTTCCTCCTTAAATTTTTTATCTTTCATTTGTTTACGCTCAAGTCAACTTACATTACCTATTATACAACATTTTTTTGGTTTTGTCTACATAAAAAGTTAAATTAAGTTAAAAAAACCAGTTTTTTCTAAGTTTTTAGAGATTATTTTTCTGGATAAATGAGAAAAATGATAGCAACAACCAAAATATCTTGTGGGGATAACTTATGATTTTCGTCCAATTCTAAGCTTTTTTCTCCCATTTCAATTTCTTCCCCTGCTATATTTTTAAAACTTCTCTGTAATGCAATTAAAGCATTTTCTTCATTAATACTGGAAATCGTTACTGTAGACTTTTGATTTAATCCATAAGTAATAATCGTTATTTTTTCTTTTTTTAAAAATTCTAATGGAATAAAACTATCTGCATTTAAGATAAGATATTTCGCTCCTAAACACAATTTTTCTACCATTTGCTTCTGTGGTAATATGTTTTCAAAAGAGCATGTAATGATGATAACATCAAATTTTACATGTTTTACATTTTCTATACTTTTAGAATTGATATGAATAATTTGATAAGCTTTTTCTTTTTGTTGATGATAAAGATATTGTTTTATTCCTTCAAAATTTTTAGAATTTGCAATAATTCCAATGAAAGACATCTTTTACTCCTTAATCTTTTCTTTTCATATTATTCCCCTTTTTGGTAATTTTATACATCATTTTCTAGAGTCTACCTGATATTGTTCTCCATTGGCATCAATTTGTGCATTTTCTTGATAAATCAAATCTGAAACTTTTACAACGTCCAATCCTTTTGCTTTTATATTTTTCAACAACATATCTAAACTATCTGCTGTATGTTTTGTACCATTGTGCATTAAAATAATATCTCCTGCCTTTAACTTACCATCTAGTCTTTTCCACATTTCTTCTCCTGTTAATCCTGTATAATCTAAGGTATCTAAACTCCATTGAATAACCTGATATCCCTTATCTTGTGCTGCTTGTATTACTGTATTATTATATTCCCCATAAGGAGCTCTATATATTTTTGTTCTACTTCCTGTTACTTTTTCAATCTTATCATTACTTTTTTCTATTTCCTCTATGTTTTTGTCATAACTTAAATTATTGACATGAGGATGTGTATCACTATGACTGGCTATTTCATGTCCGGCTTGATAAATCTTTTGTACCGCTTCTGGAAATTTTTCTATCCAATCTCCTACCATAAAAAAAGTAATTTTTACTTGGTTTGCTTCTAATGTATTTAATATATTATCTATATCATCTGCATTCCAGGCACAATTTCTTTTGTGATAGATATGAAACAATATAATAATAATTTTCAAAAGTTTATCGTTCAAGCTAATTTTCGAAGAATTTCTAAAGAAATTCTAACTCAATTACTTTCAATCAAAACTTTTTCAAATTATTATATATTGTTGTTTCTAAACAGTAAATTTATAATTTATTTTGATATTATTCTTGTCCATTATTTCTATACTATCTATTAAGTTTAAAATTATATTTCTATCTATGCTTTCAAAACTTACAATTTCTTTTATGTATTTTATTAATTCTTTTTCTTTTGTATTTTCGTAGTCTTGTAATTTTAGATTTAAATTTTCCGTTTTTTGTATTAATTCTTCTTGCTCTTTTTTATAACTTTCTGAATATGTAACAAATTCATTTATATCAATTATTCCGTTTACTCTATCTTCATAAGCTGTTTTTAGTATATTGTTAATTTCATTAATCCTTTTTTTATTGTCTGTAATTCTTTTTTCTATTTTCTTTTTCTCTATATTTATACTGCTTTTATCAATAGAGTTTATTAGTTTTTCCTTATCTATTTTCTCGGTCAAATTTTTTCTTAAATCTTCTACTACAAATTTATTCAAAACACTTTCTCTTATTGCTCTTCTTGTACAATAATCTTTTCCATATCTATTATACATACTACAAATTGCAACCATATCATCTTTTAATCCACTTTGTTTCTGAAATGTATATTTGTTATGACATATTGGACAATATAATAGCCCTGCCAATAGATGTTCTGTATTTTCTTTTCTATGAATATTATGTGCTTTTCTTTTTAAAATATCTTGTGCTAATTCAAATGTCTTTTTATCAATTATTGCTTCATGAGCATTTTTCTTTGTTAGATATTCTGATTTTGGAAGTAACCTATATTTTTTTACTTTATAACTTACCATCTCACCTTTATGTTGTATTAAATCTCCTGTATATACTTTATTTGTTAATATAGATTTTATTGTATTGTGTCCCCATAAATTAGCAATTGCTTTGCAATGATATCTTGAATTTCTTTGTTTATATACAGATGGGCAGTCTATTTTTCTTTCATTTAATCTATGTGCTATATATGCTAAGCCCTTTCCATTTATATATTCATTAAATATATATTTAACTACCTCTGCTGCCTCCTCATCTACAATTAGTTTAGTAATATCATTTGGATGCTTTTTATATCCATATGGTGCAAATGCTCCAATAAATTCTCCCTTTTCTGCTTTTGTTCTTTTTACAGT
>CALXCD010000010.1 GCA_944386715.1 uncultured Clostridia bacterium | reverse complement strand
ACTGTTAGAAATCCTCCTGTTAAATCTAATTTTTCACAATTCTGAATATAATTAACTTTATCTGGTTTAGTGGCTATTTCTATTCCTTCTATTGATTTTTTTATGATATTAACATCAAATTTCACCGTTTTTCCTTTATATTCTAGTGTTATGGTATTTTTTCCTATATTACTATTATTAAATCCAGAACATTTTATATTATTATCTGTCATATTAAGTTCTTTTGTTTGTCCATTTACATATTTTAATTGTAAAATTCCTCCTGTTAAATTTAGTTTTTCATAATTTTGAATATAAGATAATTTTGAAGGAGCCTTTAGTATAGATATATTTTCCAATTTTGTAAAATTCTCTGCGACTTCTTTACCTATTTGTGATAATGCTGCTGATGTAAAATGTACTGTATTATCAGTTGGATAACATACACTATAACTTGCATATTTGTAAGCAGTTTCATAGCTTAATTTTTTACCTTTGCTGTCTACAAATATATTTGTTTTAAAATTAGTACTGTTATAATTAGTTTCATCTGGCACATAGTGTTTATATGCATAATCTGAACCTAATATAATATCTGTATTTTCTTTTATTAATTCTTGTTGTGCTTTGTTTATTCTTTTTACGCCAGCATATCTTGTTCCTATATTTCTAGCTGTCTCTACTATTGCACCTTTACTTATTCCTGTATCTTTTTTTAGATTATTATGAACCTTTTTATATACTCTTTTATAATCCTTTGTATTATTGTTTATGGCATCAGATTCTCCTTGGAAACAAACATACAGTTTTTGTCCTATTTTGTAATTATTTCTTTTTAAATAGTTTATTGCAGATGTATATTTTTCTACCATTGATTCATATAGCATTTTATCTTCTTGGTCATCATATTCTGTATCATTTGAAGGTAAAAACTTGTTAATAGTTTCTCCACCATTTGCACAAAATACAGCAACTACTTTATGTCCTGTATTTTGGTAGTATGTTTTGCAAAATTGAGGTATCATATTTGTCCCATAAGATTTTTGTAATGCATATGGGTTTTTTGTTTTCTTTTCTAATTTTTTCGTTTTTTTATTATATTGTAATACCTCTCCTAAATTTTTGGTATTTGCTGATATTTGGCTTAATTTATTATCTAAATACATATATTCATATGCTGTATTTGGTTCTTGCATTATTCTACACCAGTTCATTATTTGTGTATTCTTTAATATTTCTGTATCAATGCCTGTTATCTTCGAAAAATTAGAAACACTAGTATTATTTTTATAATTATATCTTGAATCTGCTTTTTTTTCGCCATCTTTTATTCCACAACTTCCTAACATATTAGATTGACCCCAAAATAGTATTACATCATATACATCATCAGATTTTGCTTTAGTTATTACGATGTTAAAATACATCTGAAATAAAATAAGTATACATAAAATAATAACTATTTTATATTTTTTTCTTTTCATCGGTATAATCCCCCTTTGACTTAAATTATACAAAACATGTTTGATAAAGTCAATCATTTTTAGCAAAAAAAATAAAGCATATGATATTATAAATTAACATATACTTTATTTTCTCTACTATTCTTTTTTTGTTTATATAAAATGTTAGAATTCTATCTTAACCGTTCTTCGACTTCAAATTGGCTATTATATAAATCAGCATAGAATCCGTTCTTTTTTAATAATTCTTCATGTGTTCCTTGTTCTACAATGTCTCCATGATTCATTACTAAAATCAAATCTGCATTTTTTATCGTAGATAGTCTATGTGCAATGATAAAGCTCGTTCTTCCCTTCATCAAATTATCCATTGCGGATTGTATTTGTATCTCTGTTCTTGTATCAATAGAACTTGTTGCTTCATCTAATATTAATATTTTTGGATCTGCCAAAATAACTCTTGCAATTGTTAATAATTGCTTTTGTCCAGCTGATATATTGCTAGATTCTTCATTAATAACTGAATTATATCCTTTTGATAATGTTTTGATAAAATGGTGTACATGTGCAGCTTTTGCTGCTTCTACTACTTCTGTATCTGTTGCATCTTCTTTACTATATTTGATATTTTCTTTTACAGTTCCACCAAATAGCCATGTATCTTGCAATACCATCCCAAACATTTTACGAAGTTCGCCTCTATCAAAGTCTTTTATGTTATGTCCATCTACATCTATTTCTCCATCTGTTACATCATAGAATCTCATTAGTAATTTTACCATTGTTGTTTTTCCTGCTCCTGTTGGTCCTACGATTGCTATTTTTTGTCCTTCTTTTACATTAGCATTAAAGTCTTTGATAATTGTTTTTTCTGGGTCATAACCAAATTTAACATGTTTAAATTCTACATTTCCTTTTAATTTTGAGGTATCTATATTTCCTTTTGTTGTTACTACTTCTTCTGGTTCTTCTAAAAATTCAAATATTCTTTCTGCTGCTGCCATCATAGATTGTAACATACTAGATATTTGAGCAATTTGATTGATAGGTTGTGTAAATTGTTTGTTATATTGTATAAAACTTTGAATGTTTCCTACTGTAATAGTTCCTTGAATTGCTAAATATCCTCCTGCTACTGCTACTGCTACATATCCAATATTGGAGATAAAGTTCATGACTGGATGCATTAATCCTGAAAGGAATTGTGATTTCCAACCAGAATGATATAGTTCATCATTTGCTTTTTCAAAATCTTTGGTTACTTTTTCTTCTGCATTAAATACTTTTACAATATTTAATCCACCATAGATTTCTTCTACTTGACCATTTACATGTCCTAAATAGTCTTGTTGTCTTATAAAATATTTTTGTGATTTTTTTACTATAAATGTAACTAATATTCCTGCTATTGGTAATATTACTAATGATATTAAAGTCATTTGCCAACTAATAGAAAACATCATGATTAAAATACCAATAATGGTACAAATGGAAGTAATAATTTCTGTAATACTTTGGTTTAAATTCATGCTTAATGTATCAATATCGTTTGTAATAATTGACAAAACCTCTCCATTTGTCTTTTTATCAAAGTATTTCATTGGCAATTTATTTATTTTTATGGCAATATCATTTCTTAATTTATAGGTGATTTTTTGAGCTACATTTGTCATTAAAAATCTTTGTATAAAAGAGAATAATGCACTAACAATATACAATCCAATTAATGTCAAAGCAATTTGACCTACTTTTCCAAAGTCAATTCCTGCTCCTCCACTTAGTTTACTTACTAATCCATTAAAAATTTCCGTGGTTGCATTTCCTAAAATTTTAGGTCCTACAATGGTAAATATGGTGCTTCCTATTGCAAATATGATAACAATAATGATTGGTATTTTATATTTTGCTAAATAGGAGCTGATTAATTTTTTGGTTGTTTTCTTAAAATCCTTTGCTTTTTCGGTTGTTTGTGCTCTCCTTGGTCCTCCCATTGGTCCTGGCATATTAATTACCCCCTTTCTTGCCTAATTCTTCTTCAGACAATTGTGATAAGGCAATTTGCCTATATGTTTCATTATTTTCCATTAATTCTTCATGTGTACCTATTCCAACCATTTTACCTTCTTCTAATACAATGATTTGGTCTGCATTTAAAATGGTACTAATTCTTTGTGCTACAATAATAACTGTTTTATTTTTTGTTTTTGTTTCTAATGCTTCTCTTAATTTACTATCTGTCTTAAAATCTAAGGCTGAAAAACTGTCGTCAAACACAAAGATTTCTGGGTCTTTGGCTATGGCTCTAGCGATAGATAGTCTTTGTTTTTGACCTCCTGATACATTTCCTCCACCTTGTGCTATTGGGTCTTTATATTTGTTTTCTTTTTCGTTGATAAATTCTGTAGCTTGTGCAATTTCTGCTGCTTCTATCATTCTTTCATCTGACATATTTTCATCAGAATATTTAATATTTGATTCGATGGTTCCTGAGAATAACACACCTTTTTGTGGTACAAATCCTATAATATCTCTTAAATCTTTTTGTGAAACATCTTTTACATTAACACCATCAATACATAATTCTCCACCAGTTACATCATAAAATCTTGGTATTAAATTTACTACTGTGGATTTTCCACTTCCTGTACTACCAATAATTGCAGTTGTTTTGCCTGGCTCTGCTGTGAAGCTAATGTCTTCTAGTATTTCTGTATCTGCATCTGGATATCTAAAAGAAACATTTTTGAATTCTACTAATCCCCTTTTATTGGTATCAAATTTCTTTGTTTCTTCTGGGTCTTTTATACTTGGCACAGTATCGATTACCTCATTGATACGTCTAGCAGAAACTGCTGCTCTTGGAAGCATAATAGAAATCATGGAAATCATTAAAAATGCCATTACTATTTGCATTGTATATTGAATAAATGCCATCATGTCTCCTACTTGCATGATTCCTTGGTCCACATTATGTCCTCCTACCCAAACAATTAATATGGTGATTGCATTCATGATGAACATTAATAAAGGCATCATCATAGACATTGCATTGTTGACAAATATATTGGTTCTCATTAAATTATTATTTGCCTTTTCAAATCTTTCTTCTTCTTTTTTCTCTTTGTTAAATGCTCTTATAACAGGTAATCCGGTAAGGATCTCTCTTGATACTTCATTTAATTTGTCTATTAAGTCTTGTAATTTTCTAAATCTAGGCATTGCTACAATAAATAGTGTTCCTACAATAAATAAGATAGCAACAATTGCGATTCCTATAATCCATGCCATAGAACTATCTGTATTATTTAATACTCTGATAAATCCACCTATTCCTATAATGGGTGCATATACAACAACTCTAAATAATAAAGTAATCAATTGTTGAATTTGTTGGATATCGTTTGTACTACGAGTAATTAATGATGCTGTTGAAAATTCATTTAATTCTGCATTAGAAAAATGTATTACTTTTTTAAATACTTTTTCTCTTAAAGTCTTTCCTAATTTTGCTGCTACTCTGGAAGATAATAGCATAATAGATACGGCACATATCATGGTAATTAGGGCTATTCCTAACATTTGTAGTCCTGTATTAAATATGTAATCATTTTGAATTTTATCAGTATCTATTCCTAAATTTTGATATACTTGTTTTACAGATGAAATAGCTGCTTGTTCTTTTATGGAGTCACTCATTTGCTCTATTTGATTTGTAAATCCTGTTAAAAATTGTTCTCTTTGTGCTTCTGGCATCTGTTCTATTATTTCCATGATGCTACTATTTTGCATATATTGTTTTTGCTCTTCAGGAACATTTTGTAATATTTGCTCTTTTATTTGGTTAGCTGTTTCTTCCTTTGTTACAGCTGTCATTTCCATTAATGGTCCAGCTATGATTCCTGATAATTCTTCTTCTTTTTCTTCTTTGATATCTCTTAAAACATAGATAGTATTTGGTTCTATATCATAATCTTTTCCAAAATATTTTTTTAGTATTTTTTCTTCTTGCATATTTTGAACGCTACCTACTAATGTGTAATTTTCTAAAATTTCTTCATCTTTGTCAGTAAAAATAAGCATCGCATCCATATCTTCTTTAGCTATTACATCTGGTACCGCATTTAGAATTCCTCCAGATTGTATCCCTTCATTTACAATTTTAGAGGTATAATCTGGTAATGCTAAATCTGTGGAAGCTTGCACACAAAGTAATATGACGATTATGATAACAGCTACTAATGATTTTTTTAGATTTTTTAATACTTTTAGCATTTTTTTCTCCTTTTTTCTTTATTTAGATTTTTTTAGGCTCTATCTATAAACCTTTTTAGACAAAACTAAATGACACTGTCTTTTAATTATATGTGACACAGTGTCATTTGTCAATATGTGTTTTGTGAATTTTTTGTGAATTACATTTTTCTAAATACCCCTGCTACTTTTCCTAAAATTTCACAATTTGGTACTATAATTGGGTCCATTGTAGAGTTTTCTGGTTGTAAGCGTATATGGTCTTTTTCTTTATAAAATGTTTTTACTGTTGCTTCTTCTCCAATTAATGCTACTACAATTTCTCCATTATTTGCTGTATTTTGTTTTTTAACAAGAATATAGTCTCCATCTAATATTCCTGCTTCTATCATACTTTCTCCTCTGACTGTTAACATAAAACTTTCTGAATTTCCAACAAAGTCAATTGGTATTGGAAATGTATCTGTTACATTTTCTACTGCTAGAATTGGTTCTCCTGCTGTTATTTTTCCGATAATTGGCACTTCTACTAATTCTTTTTGGGTATAGAAGTCTTTACTTGATGTTCTTTTTTCTTCTCCTGAACCACCTTTTAATAAACGCAAAGTTCTTCCCTTTTTGTCTTGTTTTTTGATGTATCCTTTTTCATCTAGTTTTGCTAAATATCCATGTACAGTTGCTGTAGAGCTTAAGCCTACTGCTTTTCCTATTTCTCTTACAGATGGTGGATATCCTTGTGTCATGATTTGTTTTTCAATGAATTTTAAGATTGCTAGTTCTCTTTTATTTAGTTCTTTGTTCTTTTTTGCCATTTTTTTCACTCCATTTCCCCGATTTTTTCTCATCATATCATACAAACAAAAAAATGTCAAACATATTTTTGACATTTTTTGTTTCTTTATTTTACTGTTACAACTGTATGAAATCCATATAGATTACTACTTCCTCCATCCATTGAAAAGAAGTAAAATTCGCCTCCTAAAACGCCACCTGTATCTATAGCACCTCCTCGAACGAAGAATATCATATTAGAATTAACAAAGTTATCTGCATTAGCCATAGTAGTATTCCATCCTTTTGTTTCATATAAGGCATCTCCTATATTGCTACTATCTGCAGTTGTTTTTGTATACAAATCATAATATTTGCTATCAGGAAATTTTGTAAATCCTGAACTTCCTGCACTTGGATTTTCTTGTGTTCCATATACTCCCATGACATATTCATAGGCTCCTCCTGACATGTCATAGACTCCATATATATTTCCTGTTGTACTAGATAGTTTTCCTATTTCTCCATTATATTTTTGTTCTTCTGTGGCATTGTTCCATGCATAAGGTGAATTATAAATTTTATTGGTTCCTGTTCCAGCTCCTGTACCAGTATACATATCAGCACATTGATTTCTACTTATTTCTGTTCCATTTCTTCCATACTTACTTTGAGCTAAATAAGCTACTGCTCCCCATTCTGTATTTTTCATCATGTGGGCATCATAATTTGTTGTACTTAATTTCTGAGCTGTATTAAACATCATTGATGCATTTATATTTCCTAAAATATTCTCATTTGGTAATATGGTTGGTGTTGTTGTATTCCCTGATGTTGTGTATTTTCCTATCCAGATTCCTGTTAATTCTTTTCCTCCAAATGTAAATGCTGGATGTACTATCCATCCTTCTCCTACTTCTGTTCCTACATTACTACTTGTTACATTTGTTCCTATAAATTGTACCTCTATTTTATGAGAGGTTCCACTTTGGCTTGTGTATGTTACACTATTATCTATTTTATACGCATATCTTGGTATCCATACATAATAATTTCCATTCAATGTTGCATTTGCCCATCTACTATTTCCACCATCCGTTGTTCCACCATCTGTCATGTCTTCATCTGTTGTTTCTTCATAAGAATACCAATCTTTTTTACTAGAATCTGCTACTGGTTGTGCTGTTCCATTTTCTGCAAAGGTAATTGCTTGCATTCCATCTTTTAATTCTGGATGGTTTGCTCCGCTTGTATCCTCTGGAAGTTCTGGTTCTTCTGGTTTTGTCGCTTCTTCTCCTACTGTTACATTTCCATTACTATCCACTGTTACTTCGTATCCATCTATTGTTACTGTGATACTCCCATCTGGGTTATCTTTGATATCCTCATCAGTTAATCCTAAATTATCTTTCAAGTTTTCTTTTAACTTGTCCATATTAAATTTTCCATAGTTGTCAAAACTTCCTGCTGCTTCCATCTGTACTTTTTCTTTTGCTCCTGCTTTTTCCGTTTCTTCTTTTGCTTGGTTTGTTCTTGTAATTAATCCATTTGATCCTGTTAATGTTGCAATACTCACTCCTGCTAGTATTAATAACACAATGATTGTAATTACTAATGCAATTAATGTGATTCCTTTATTTCTGTCGAATTTTTTTGTTCTCCTTTTCATTTTTTCCTCCTTCTTTTGTTTCTTTTTTATATTCTCATTTTTTTCATATTTCATAATAGTATTCACTTTTTGTTCGGTAAAAATATTTGCTTTCTAAGTTCTGTTATTATGAGAATATGTAATATGTCATCTACATAATCATACTAAAACTTTTTTATTTTTTCAATACTTTTTTATTTTTTTTCTCTTAATTTTACAACAAGCTCATTTTTATTAGAAAAGTAAAAATTAACCTTATCGTTTTATTTGTTATAAAATATCTAATAAGATTAACTCTTTACTTTCCTTATTTTATATATATGCTTGGGTCTTGTGGAATGGAATCTTTTAAGATTTCAAAATGAAGATGTGGTTCATCTGCAATTTCAAATACTGCTGTATTTCCCACTGTTCCAAGAGATTGTCCTTTTTCTATCTCTTCTCCTTCTACTACAAATTCTGAAGTAAGAAGATTAGAATATACCGTTTGGAATCCATCTCCATGGTCTACGACAATAGTTAGACCATATCTTGGGTCATTTTTAATAGATTTTACTGTTCCCGCTTCTGCTGCTTTTACTACTGTTGTTTTATCTGCTTTGATGTCTATTCCCATATGTGTTGTCCATTCTTTTAAAGTTTCTGAATAAATTAAATTGTCTTTAGCAAATTCTCTTACAATGTCACCTTCTACGGGTTTTGCAAAACTTAATTCTTTTTTAGGTTCTGTTGTCTCTTTTGTTTCTTGTTTGGTTGAAGTCGTATTTGTTGTATTGCTTGGTGTATTTTGTTTTGCTGATGTAATACTATTGGTTGTTATCACATTATTTCTTGTAGTATTTGCTGTATCGGATGTACTATTTGTGCTGTTTGTATTGCTAGTTATATTTTGTGTATTGGTACTGTTTTCTTTTTCTGACTCTTCTACAGATTTACCAATTTGAGTACTAGCACTTTGTGTATTTGATGTGTTATTTCCTGCAATATTTGCCATTTGTTCTAAAGTCATGGTGCTATTTTTTACGTCCTCATTTAAATTTTTACTATACATTAATAAAGCAAATACAATAATTGCTAATAAAACTACTCCTATTCCGCAATATAGAATAATTTTATCACTTAAGGTTTTGCTCTGGTGATTCTTTAATCTTGCATTTCTTCTCATATAATCCTCCTTTAATACTTTAATTATTAAAAGTATTTCCTTTTTTTAGAAGAATATACATTTCTTAAGAATTTATTTGTTTAATTTCTACATCTTGATAAAAATGATGAATGATGTCTTCTGCTGTTTTCCCTTGTTTGGCTAATGCATCTGCACCAGTTTGACTCATTCCTACACCATGTCCATAGCCCTTTACACTAAATTTTATTTTTCCCTCTTGTTTTGTTATTTCAAAATTCGTAGATTTTAAACCAAAAATGGTTCGTGTTTCTACACCAGAAAGCTCGTGATTTCCAAATCTTACTGTTTTTACTCTTTGGCTATCTGTATATTCTGTGATTTGTATCTCTTCTTCTTTAGTAAAATCAATTTGGATATCTGCATATTTTTCTTTTAACTTATTTAGAATTTCTTCTTGTGTTAATTCCACTTCTGAAGCATATTGTGTATATCCTTCTTCTCCTGCTGTTTCTACGACTTGTAAATAAGGAAGATTACTCCCTCCTCCCCATACATTGACAGGTATTTCTGTTTTTCCTCCACTATTGGCATGAAAGAAAGCATTAATTGGTTCATTTTGATAAGTCACAATTTTTCCTCTTGTTTCATTAACACATTGTTCTATTTTTTGCCAATTGCTTTCTCTTTTACTTTCTTCCCATCTAGCTAATCTATCTTCTTTAGATACCCACGCTTGACAACAGGTAGAATCATCACAAATATCTGCATTGGCATGTTTTTTATTCATCCTTTTATACATGGTATAAGTTCTTGCCACAATTGCTTGAGCTTTTAAAGCCTCTAATTCATAATCTGCTGGCATTTCAGCAGATACTACATGGCATAAATACTCTTCTAAATTTACTTGCTCTACTTCTCCTGTTTTTGCATGTAATAGTTGAATTGTAATATCTTGATAGTTTTCTTGTTCTTCCCCTTCTTGTTGTGCTGTTTCTTCTTGATTTTCTAGTGTCTGGCTTTGTGCATTTGCTGGTGTACTTACTTTTGTAAAAATAGTCGGTAAAAAAAAGCAAATAAAAAGAAAGGCAAAAAAATATAAAAGTGCTTTTTTCATAAAACCCCCTCCTTTTATCCCACTTCTATTAATTTTCCTCTCATGTTTTCCAGAATTCTTCTTTCTATTCTGGATACTTGTACTTGTGTAATTCCTAATATTTTGGCAACTTGTGCTTGTGTTTTCTCTTTATAAAATCTTAATAAAATGATTTCTTTATCCCTTTTGTCTAAGTTTTCTATTAATTGATGAATTGCCATTTTATTGGTAATAATTTCTTCTTCGTCTTTGGCATTTGTTATAGTTTCTATTAAACTAATACTATTTCCATCTTTATGATTTGTATACATACTACTTTCGATAGAATCTACGGTATTGGTTGCTTCTAATGCTAGTGTGATATCTTCTTTTTCTACTTTTAATTCTTTGGCTATTTGTTCTATGGTTATTTCTTCTCCTTTTTTATGTAAGTATTCTTTTTGCAATTCTCTTATTTTGATTCCTAATTCTTTAATACCTCTACTTACTTTTAAAGGTCCATCATCTCTAATATATCTTTTTATTTCTCCAATCATATAAGGAACTGCATAAGTAGATAATTTTACATCTAAACTTGTGTCAAACCTTTTAATGGATTTGATAAATCCCACGCATCCTACTTGGTACAAATCTTCTAGTTCATATCCTCTTCCATGAAATCTTTTTACAATACTCCATATAAGACCATTATTGTCTCTTATTATTCTTTCTAGTTCAAATTTATCTCCGAGCTTGAGCTTTTTTTATTGATTGCACATCAATTTCGTACATGATATTACCCCTAACTTTTTATTCTTTTGTTATCATTTCAAACTCTTCTTCTGTTTCTTCCTCCTTTGGCTTGATTTTTTTTGTCATTGTAATTTTAGTTCCTAATCCCACTATAGATTCTACTTCCATAGAATCCATAAAACTTTCCATAATGGTAAATCCCATTCCAGATCTTTCTAAATTTGGTTTGGTAGTATATAATGGCTCTTTTGCAATTTCAATGTTTTCAATTCCTTTTCCTTTATCTGAAATTTCAATGATAATTTCGTTTTCTTTTAGCTTGGCAACTACTTTTACAATTCCTTGTCTATTATCATATCCATGAATAATACAATTCGTAACTGCTTCTGAAACTGCAGTTTTAATATCTGCTAGTTCTTCAATAGTAGGGTCTAACTGAGAAGCAAATGCTGCTACTGTAATTCTTGCAAATGCTTCATTTGACGATTTACTAATAAATTCTAATTTCATTTCATTTTCAAATTCACTTTTCATCTTTTTTTCTCGTATAATATAAATATATTTATTATACGAATTTCTCCTTTCTTGTCACTAAGACATTTTTGTTTAATTTTTTAATTTTATTTTTTAGACCATTTCTTCTATATCAGTTATTTGTTCTAATCCGAGTTACTGGTATTAATCTTAAAATTCCACTCATTTCAAATATTCTTTTTACGGCTGGTGTCAGATTTGCTACTTCTAATTTTCCTCCTAACATATTGGTAAATTTGTATCTACCTATTATCAGACCTATCCCCGCACTATCCATGAAAGAAACACTATCAAAATCAAATATAACTCTTTTAGGCATATATCTTTCAATTTCATAATCCGCTCTCCTCCTTATCTTTTGTACACTGTTATCATCAATTTCTTCTGTTATTTTGAAAACTAAAACCTTGTCCTTTTTATAAAATTTTGTTTCCATGTTTTCCTCCTTTGTTTTTCTTGGTTTATTATAATACTTTTTCCATATTTTTCCAAGAGTGAATTTTAAGAAGTTTTGTCGAATGTTAAGAAGTTTTCGACATGCCATCGGGGACATTCTTTTTTGGCAGAATTCATATAGAATAATACTATGGAATTGCCAAAAAAGAATGTCCCCGATGCCAACTTATTCATCTTCATCTATTGTTTCATCATATTCAAATTCATATTGAACTTCTTCTTGTTTCGGTTCAGGTCTTTTTGCTCTTTTTGTTCTCTCTATCGTTTTTTCTACTTCTTCTTGTTGTCCTTCTTTTGTTTCTAATGTTTTTTCTATTTTCTTTTCTGTTTTTTCCTCATTTTCCCTTTGCTTTTTTTGCATTTCTTTTAATATTTTTTGTGTTTCTTCTTTTCGATTTTGCATACAGCGATTTAACATATTATTTGTTTTTTCAATTAAATCTGGTACATAGTCCAATAATTTATCTAAAGAAGAACTATGTGCTACAGGCATTAATCTAACATTATTGGATTGAATGACTAGAAATGCGATTGGATTAATAGTAACTCCTGCTCCACTTCCTCCTCCAAATGGTAATCTATATTGAATGGCTTCTTCTTTATCTCTTTTGGTATATTCATCTATGGTTTCTCCTTTAAATTCACTTCCGCCTGCTGCAAATCCGAATGAAACTTTTGAGATAGGAATAATAACGATATTATTTGAAGTTTCGATTGGTTCTCCTATAATGGTATTGACATCTATCATGTCTTGAATGCTATTCATAGCTGTAATCATAAGTCCTTCTATGGGATGTTCGCTCATCTTCTTTCACGCTTCCTTTCTTATTTAAGATATATATTATATTTATAATATGTATCATTTTGATTTCAAATATACCTGAAAATTGGATATTTACTAAATTCTTGTTTTGATAAATAGGCTGTACAATAAATGTTTGATTTTTATTATCTTGCATTTTTTGTCTTAGCCAAATAGCAATTATTGTACTAATAGTTGGTATCAGAAAAGATGTTAAACATGCATTTTCCGTTCCTATTTCTATTTTTAAATTTATTTTTTTGTATTGTATATTAGCATGTTTGATTGCTTCGACGACTTTTTTATCTATCTTATTTGTATTTTGCAAAACTTCCATATTTATTTTTTTCATTTTTTCTTTCATGTTCCATTTTTCTATTTTGGGATTGGTTATTGTTATTTTGGCTATTGGTATTTTGTGTAATATCTTCCATTTGCATGTTACTCGGTAAGTTGTATTGATATGTTGTTTGTTCTGAGTTGTAAATTTAAAATTTTGTATTTCTATTCTTATTTTAGAAAATACTAGTAGTAAAATAATGATTCCTAATATAAAAAGAAAGACCATTTTTCTGCCTCCTTTGATAGGATTTAGTAATAGTCTTTCCATTTTTTTCTATTTTATTCATTTACCATATTAGATATTCCATTTTAGATTTTTGAAAAACATTTCTTTTAGGTTTGACATTATGTAAATAGTAATATATAATTATTTTATCAAGAAAATTCTTGAAATAAAAAACAAAGGAGTATAAAAATTATGACAGAAAAAGAGAGGAAAAATTTGCAGAATTTATTAACTACTTTAAGAACTGCATGTGAGATTCTTGAAGATCTTCTCCAAGGAGATAACAATTCTCGGCATATTTCTGGAGACATAACCGGAAATGATTTTAATAAAAGAAATGAGGAACTGGAAATTTGTATTTCAAATTTTCTTTGGGATCTTGGAATTCCTGTGCATATGAATGGGTATCAGTATATAACTACTGCTATTCTTATGTTAATTAAAGATAATTTTTTATCTAAGTCTCATAAATTATTATATGCTGATTTGGCTGATATTTATAAAACAACCCCATCTTCTATAGAACGGGGCATTCGTTATGCAAAAAGTGTTGCATGGTCAGATGGAAATCTAGAACTTATTAATAAAATTTTCAATCAACATATTAGAATTCCAACTAATAAGGTCTTCCTTTATACTATCGCCGAATATCTCATTTTAAATAAGTCTGTCAATTAAAGATTTTTCCTATTAGGAAAATCTAAAGAGAAGTCCAACCTGAAAAGATTGGGCTTCTTTGTTTTTATTATTTTTTTACTTTTTTTACTGTAATATCTCCAAATAGTTCTTCTTGTTTTGTTTCTACTTTGTTTCTTCTAGATAATTCTAATAAACCACTAAAAGCTGTTACTACTTCTTGTTTATTATGTGTTGAAATAGAAAATAATTTATTAAATACAAACCTTTTGTGTTTTATTAATACTTTAAACATTTCCTTTACTTTACTTGCTACTGTATAATTTTCTACTAATGCAATTTTTTCAATGTTTTTTGCATTTTGATTTATTTTTACACTGTTTCTTTCTACTAATTTTTGATAAATGTTAGGAATGATTGTATCATTAAATTCTTTTTCTAATTTCTTTTTAGGTAATGCAATTTCTTCTTGTCCCTTAAAAACTCTGTTGGCATATATTTCATAGTTTTCTTTGAATACTTTACTAATTTCTTTAAATTTTTTATATTCTATGATTCTTCTAATTAATTCTTCTTCTGTTAACTCTTCTTCCTCTTCTTCTTGTTTTGGTAGAAGATTTTTGGATTTTAAATATAGTAACGTAGATGCCATTACTAAAAATTCACTGGCAATTTCAAGATTTAGTTTTTCTTGTTCTTTTAAGTATTCAATATATTGGTCTGTAATTTTACTTATTTGAATATC
The DNA here is from genome assembly GCA_944386715.1 of uncultured Clostridia bacterium. GTDB lineage: Bacteria > Bacillota > Clostridia > TANB77 > CAG-508 > CAG-269. The sequence continues at coordinate 30,408 of CALXCD010000010.1, read as the reverse complement.
ATAAATATTCATCTTATTTTTATCAATAAGATGACATAATAAATCTAATGGTCCTTCAAAATTGTCTATTTTTATAGCATATTTTTTGGTTTCTAAAGCTAGTATTGACATTTTTTCCTCTTCCTTTTATTTTTAAGACATTGCTTCTTCTATATTTTCTGATAGATACCCTTTTTTTAATAAATATTGTTTGATTTCTTCTGGTTCCATATTTGTTGATTTTTTATAACAAATATTTTGTGCTGATTTGATTTCATATTGTTTTAATTCTTCTTGATTTTCACTGATATAGTCTTCTACTTCATTTTTATTTAGCCCTTTAGTTAAAAGTTTATATTTTATTTCTCTAATAGATAGGTTTTTTAGACTGATAAAATTATGGATTGCTTTTTCGATATATTCTTTGTCATTGATGTATCCTGCTTCTTTTAAATATGCAATAATATCTTCTAATAGATTTTCTTCTACTTCTCTTGCATATTTATTGCGTATTTCTTGTTCTGTTCTTTTTTTGTATAGGATATATTTTAATATTCTTGTTTTTTCTTTATCAAATTCTTCTATGGTATACATTTTTTATTCCTTTTCTTTTTTGTTTATTTTACTATAAAGATTTCTAAATATCAATATTTTGTTTAATAAAAATAGGAACTAGCTAGATTTTCTAAATCTAGTTAGCCCCTATTTTTATCCAAGTTTTAATTTTTAATCTTCATCCTCTTCTGCGCTAGGTAGTTCTTCTCCTAAGCTTTGTTCAAAAGCTTTCGCAAAGTTTTCTCTTACTTTTGCTTCTACTTCTTCTAATATATCTGGATTATCTATTAAATATTTTTTAACATTTTCTCTACCTTGACCAATTCTATCTCCATTATAGCTAAACCAAGAACCACTTTTTTCAATGATATCTAAGTTAACAGCCATATCTAAAATATTTCCAGCTTTTGAAATTCCTTCTCCATACACAATATCAAATTCTGCTTCTCTAAAAGGTGGTGCCACTTTGTTTTTTACAATTTTTACACGTGCACGACTTCCTTTAAATTCTCCATCTTGTTTAATATTTTCAATTTTTCTAATATCCATTCTAACAGAAGCATAGAATTTTAAAGCTCTTCCTCCTGTTGTTGTTTCAGGATTTCCAAACATAACTCCTATTTTTTCTCTTAGTTGGTTGATAAATATTAAAACTGTTTTTGATTTGTTTAAAGCTCCTGCTAATTTTCTTAAAGCTTGTGACATTAATCTGGCTTGTAGTCCCATATGAGAATCTCCCATATCTCCATCTATTTCAGCCTTTGGAACTAAAGCTGCAACAGAGTCTACTACTATGACATCTAATGCTCCACTTCTTACTAAACTTTCTGTAATTTCTAATGCTTGTTCTCCTGTATCTGGTTGTGATACGATTAAATTATCAATATCTACTCCTAATTTTTTAGCATATACTGGGTCTAGGGCATGTTCTGCATCAATAAAAGCTGCTTCTCCTCCCATTTTTTGTGCTTCAGCAACAACATGTAATGCTAATGTTGTTTTTCCTGAAGATTCTGGTCCATATATTTCTACGATTCTGCCTCTTGGAACTCCCCCTATTCCTAATGCAATATCTAAGCTTAAAGCTCCTGTTGGAATTGCTTCTATTTCCATTGCTTTAAATTCTCCTAATTTCATGACAGAACCTTTTCCAAATTGTTTTTCTATTTGACTCATTGCCATTTCTAGTGCTTTCTTTTTTTCTGTATTCTCGCTCATTGTTTTCCTCCTTATATTTTGAACTTTTGTTTGATATTCTTATTATATATCAAAAATTTGTTTTGTCAATACTTTTTTGAAATTTTTTATTTATACCATGTCTCTATTCCATTATAGGGATTAAACCAAGTTGGTTCAATGGTTCCTACTAATGCAGAATTATAGGCAACTGTATGTTTATTGGTATATAAACTAATATATGGTATATCTGTTTTATAAATTTCCGCTAGTCTTTTGTATTTTTCTTTCATGATATTTTCATCTGTGGTATTTTTTACTTCGTTCATGATATTTGTTACTTCTTCATTTTGGTAATTGGCTAAATTATTTTCTCCAAAAAAAGTTGTCATATTAGGACTTGGGGAAAGGTTTATACTGCATAATATCATGTCATAGGCTTTATTATTAAGAACTGTTTTATATTGTTCATCAGAATATGCTTGTACATTAATGATAATTCCTTGAGTGGCTAATTGGGCTTTGATATTTTCGGCTACTGAAACTTTTGTGGCATCACTTGCTTTAACAACAAGATTTAAGGCTAGTGTTTGTGTTTTATAATTTTCTGTTTTCTGCCACCCTCTATTTTTTCTATAGACCCATCCATTATCTGTTAATAATTGTTTTGCTTGTTCTACATTATATCCACTACTTGTATCTTGTTCTTGATATATCCAACTTCCATAATCTAATGGAAAACTTGAAGTATAATATTTATTGTTAAAGACACTGGAAATAATATTGGTTCTATCAATAGAATAAGCTATTGCTTTTCGTACTTCTTGTTTTGCTAAAAAATAATTTTGTGTATTTAGTGCAATAAAATCATGTTCTCTTCCTTTCATTTCTTTTGGTGTGTACCCAATGGTTCCAATATATTCTTGTAAATTGATATTGGAAGTACTAATTAAGTCTACATTTCCAATTTTAAAACTATTGTACAATTCTCCTACTGAACTGTATACATTGACAATGATTTTTTCTAGTGATAATTCTACATCTCTATTCCACCAGTTTGTGTTTGGTGTTAAGGTAATGTAGGTTGGTTGTACATCACTTACTTTATACATACCTGTTCCCACTGGTACAATAGTTGTATTATTGAAGTCTTGTGTTTCATAAAAAGTTTTTGATAAAATTGGAAAAATCAAATTATATTCAAAAAATGGTACTTCTTTATCTAATGTTATTTTGATGGTATAATCATCTACTACTTCTAATAAAGTGATGTTTTGTACATTGCTTGAATACACACTGTTTCTTTCTTTTAATCTATCTATTGTAAATTGTACATCTGCTGCTGTAAATCTTTCTCCATCTGACCATTTGACATTTTCTCTTAGCTTTATAATATAGGTCGTATCGTTTTGCTTTGCCCATTCTGTTGCTAAGCCTGGTGTTGCTTTATAGTCTTTGCTTAAATTCACTAATGGTTCATATATTATTTTGGTTATATCTTGTATATTTTTGTTATTACTTAATATGGGATTGATGGTGTCAAATTCTGCTATTCCTAGTCGTATTTCTTTTACTCTTTCTATCGTATTGTCACTTACTTGAGCTTGCTGTTGATTTTCCTGTTGGTCACTTTTCATTTTGAAGAATGCAAATATCATGATTCCTATGACAAATATAATAAATATGTATTTAAAAAAATTAGATTTCATATTTCACCTCTATCTTTGTTATCATATCTTATCTTGGTATTTTTTTCAAGGTTTCTTGTTTAAAAAATGATAAAAAGTCATTCCTATTTTATCAAGGTGAAGACGGAAGCAGTATCATCTGGATACAGAATGATACTTCCGGTGTTACAAGAAAAGAACACACCCTTCCGGAATATCAGCGTAAGCTGGGTGACTAAGAAAAAAAGAAGGATTTATTCCTTCAGTTGGCTGTCTGCTTCATGCAGGCAGCCTTTTTATTTTTTTCTTCAAAAATCTCTTAATAAATTAAAAAAAATTATAAATCAAAGTCGTTAACATACAAAGAATGATTCCACAAACTGTTGGAAGTAAAAAACTAATAAAACTCCATTTCCAGCTTCCTGTTTCTTTTTTTATTGTTAATAATGTAGTTGCACAAGGGAAATGCAAAACTGTAAATAACATCACATTCATAGCTGTTAATATCGTCCATCCGTTTTGTCTTAATATTTCTCCTATTGCAAAAGTATCTTCCATATTCACTAAAGATGTTCCTTGTAAATAGCACATAAGAATAATTGGTAATACAATCTCATTAGCTGGGATTCCTAAAATAAATGCTGTTAAAATATATCCATCTAATCCCATTAGTTGTGCCAAAGGGTTTAAAAAATTCGCTACTATTGTTAATAGACTTTGACCTTGTATTCCGATATTGGCAAATAACCAAATGACTAAACCTGCTGGTGCTGCAACTGATATGGCTCTTCCTAATACAAATAATGTTCTGTCAAAAATAGACCTTATCACGATCTTTCCTATTTGTGGCTTTCTATATGGTGGTAATTCTAATACAAAAGAAGATGGCATTCCTTTTAAGATTGTTTTGGATAATATTTTAGAAATGAATAATGTTAGAAAAATTCCTAATAAAATAACAAATAATACTACTAATGTAGATAGTATACTAGCTCCTATGCCTTGCACATGGGTGTGACAATATGGTAGTTTTGAAGAATATTGATAAACGTGGTGTCACAAGTTTTTTAGAAGTAAAATTTAGTGTGTATTTTTTTATTTAATTATATATTTTTAAATTATTTTTCAACAAAATATAAAATTATATTGACATTTGCAAACATTTGTTTTATAATCTGCTTGGAGTTGATGATTATGGAATATATAATATTTGTAGATGGAAGTTTTTTAGAAAAAACAAATTTTGCATGTTGCTCAATTCTTATTTTTAATAATAATAAATTAATTGACAAAATACTTGTAACTAATATAGATAAAATGAAAAATTCTATTGAAGTTGAATTATTAGCTCTAAAGGTTGCTCTAAAACGTATGATTAGAATAATGCAAAAATTGGAAGTTAAAAAGCTTTTAATTTTTTCAGATTGTAAATCCATCGTAGATGTTTTAAATACCCAAAAGAAAAATAGAACATTTATCAAATTAAATTCAAATTTATATCATTATGTATATTCTACAAATACTTTGCTTTTAAATAAAGAAGAATTAAATTTTAGGATTGAATATCTACCTAGAAAATTTAATATTGCACATAAATATTGTACTGAATTACTAAAAAAATATAAAAAATCACACAAAATTGAAATTATGTGATAAAATATATAAAGAGGAAAGAGTATAAAGTATGTTAGATGATTTAGAAAAATTAATTAAGTTTATACAAACTGAATATATAGAATTCAATAAAAAGTGGCAAAATAGTGATTATTATACTAAAATTAATTTGAAAAATAATTTAATATTAGATTTAACAGAAAATGAAGAAATATTAAATGCGGTATTTAATTATAGAGAATTTATAAATGAAAATAACATTCAATTACTTATGGATTTTAAACAATTTAATACTGAAAATGCTAAAGTTAATATTAGAACTAAAGCTAAAAACTCTATAGAATATAAAATTAAAAATTATATAGAAAATCATGAAAATGGTAAAGTTCCTATCAATAAGTGTTTGAATGATTTATTTGGAATAAGAATTATTTGCACAGAAAAAATAGAAAAGGACCAAATTGCAGAATTAATCAAATTTAAATTTAAAAACTTAAAATATATAGATTCATCTAAAAAAAATTATAAGGCAACACATATATATTTCAGACAAGGTAATTTTAATTTTCAATGGGAATTGCAAATATGGAATAAAGAAGATGAAATAAATAATATAAATTCACATGAAAAATATAAACAAGATTATATTAAGTGGGAAAAAGAAAATAAAGGAGGTAATAAATAATGGTTACACATTTTATATTCTTAAGTAGTTCATATTCCTTAGGTACAAGAATTGCCATGGATTATATAGTAACAGATGATAGTATTCAAGAAAAATTGAAAAAAGATTTAGACAAAATCCTTAAAGAATGTGGAAAAGATGTATCTATTTCAACTCATATGATACAAGCAGATGATACAACTTGGAAATCAGTATGTGTAGCAGACCATTTCTTTAAAGATGTAAAAGTTATTGATTCAATAGATAAATTCATAAAATTAATTAAAAAAGATAGAAAGTTAGAAGGTATAGATGTAGCAAAATATATTTTATCAAAAATACCATGTACTCAATTGAAACTACAAAAATTAGTATATTTATGTTTTGCAGATTATCTATGTGATACTGGAAAAGAATTATATACAGATAAAATATATGCATTTCAATATGGTCCAGTAGTAGATACTGTTTATAAAAGATATAAGGAATATGGATATAAGTCTATTGACGAAGAAAAAAAAGATATTGATAGTAAGAATATATCTGAAATGCCAGCTAAAAGTAGAATTTTGTTTGCAGAGTACGGAACGGAAAAATTAATTAGTATAGAAAAAACATTAAAAAGATATGGTAGTTTATCTGCTGCAGATTTAGTAGATTTAACACATAAAGATAATGCACCTTGGTCAAAAAGCTTTAAAGGTCTCGGAAAATTGTATTCTACTATGAAGTTGGATACTATAAAAAAATATCATCAGTATGAAGAATTATAAAATTAAATACTTAACTTGTGAATAAAAGTATTAAATTATTTTTAAATTGAGTATGTGTATCCGCGAATGCACATGCTTATTTTTGTGCAAAAATAGAGCAGATTTGTAGTCTGCTCTATCCATAAGGAGACTGATTAATCTTATTTTGTTATACAAAAATATGATACACAAAAGTCGTTAGCATACAAAGAATGATTCCACAAACTGTTGGAAGTAAAAAACTAATAAAACTCCATTTCCAGCTTCCTGTTTCTTTTTTTATTGTTAATAATGTAGTTGCACAAGGGAAATGCAAAACTGTAAATAACATCACATTCATAGCTGTTAATATCGTCCATCCGTTTTGTCTTAATATTTCTCCTATTGCAAAAGTATCTTCCATATTCACTAAAGATGTTCCTTGTAAATAGCACATAAGAATAATTGGTAATACAATCTCATTAGCTGGGATTCCTAAAATAAATGCTGTTAAAATATATCCATCTAATCCCATTAGTTGTGCCAAAGGGTTTAAAAAATTCGCTACTATTGTTAATAGACTTTGACCTTGTATTCCGATATTGGCAAATAACCAAATGACTAAACCTGCTGGTGCTGCAACTGATATGGCTCTTCCTAATACAAATAATGTTCTGTCAAAAATAGACCTTATCACGATCTTTCCTATTTGTGGCTTTCTATATGGTGGTAATTCTAATACAAAAGAAGATGGCATTCCTTTTAAGATTGTTTTGGATAATATTTTAGAAATGAATAATGTTAGAAAAATTCCTAATAAAATAACAAATAATACTGCTAATGTAGATAGTATACTAGCTCCTATGCCTTGCATAGTTCCTGCAATAAAGATACTTGCGATTGTGATGAGAAATGGAAATCTTCCGATTACATGGTACAAAGTTGTTGGTTAAAATAGCAATTAATCTTTCTCTCGGAGAGTCAATTATTCTACATCCTGTTACTCCACAGCTATTGCAACCAAATCCCATGCACATGGTTATCATCTGTTTTCCGACTACAACAAGCTTTTTTGAAAAAGCCATCCATATTAAAAGCAATTCTAGGCAAATATCCTAAATCTTCTAAAAATGTGAATAATGGAAAAAATATTGCCATTGGTGGTAACATAACAGAAATAACCCATGTTAAAGTTTGATAAATTCCTAAGATTAAAACATCACAAAGCCATGTCGGACAATGTATGTAATTTAAAGCATTTACTAATACTTCTTGTAATTTGGCAAACATTTCAAATAAGACTTGAGATGGATAGTTGGAACCTATTATTGTTAACCAAAAAATGATTCCCAAAAATAGTAGCATAATAGGGATTCCCCATTTTTTAGAAGTCACAATTTTATCTATTTTTCTATCCCTTTGTGCGTAATCTTTATTTTCAAACGAACATACCTTTTGGCAGATTTGTTCTGCTCGTTCCATGATACTAGCTACTATTTTATCTTTAAAGTTATGTATTGTAATATTTTCTTTTTCTAAATCTTTTTCTATTTTTTCTTTACATTTTTGAATATTACTATTTTTTTCTATTTCTTGATTACAATTTTTTTCTATAGATTGTAAAATTGTTTTTTCTCCATCTATGATTTTTAAACTTACCCATCGATATAATTTTTCTTTTATTTTTATTTCTTTTTTTAGTACTTTTTCTAATTCTTGTATCTTTTCTTCTATTTTTGCTTCATATTCTATTTTATTTGGTTTTGGTATAATATCATGACGACATACTTTATAAACGGTTTCTAATAAATGGTTTAACGTTCTTTTTTTTCGTGCTGTTGTTCCTACAACAGGAACTCCCAGTTGATTAGATAATTCTTTTAAATCTATTTTTATCTTTTTTCTTTTTGCTTCATCTAACAAATTCACACAAACAACCACATTATCTGTTATCTCTATAATTTGAAATACCAAATTCAAATTTCTTTCTAAGCAAGTGGCATCTACCACTACTACTGTTGCATCAGGATTCCCAAAGCAAATATAATCTCTTGCAATTTCCTCTTCTTCAGAATGGGACATGATGGAATATGTGCCTGGTATATCTACCCATAATAATTCTGTCCCTTTATAATTATTTTTTCCTGTTGCATTAGCTACTGTTTTTCCAGGCCAATTTCCAGTATGTTGATGCATTCCTGTAATACTATTAAATATAGTGGATTTTCCAACATTTGGATTGCCTGCTAATGCAATCGTATATGAAGATTTTGATGATTCCATCTTCTCCTCCTTTGTTCTTTTATTTTGTATATCATATTCTTTGTTTGGAAAATCGTGATATTGTTCTTACAAATTAAATTTTTGCATAGTAGCTAACGCAAATACCTTTGGCGTTTTCTTTTCGTATCGCGATTAAGCTTCCTCTTATTTCAAAGGCTCTTGGGTCTTTTGATACACTTACTAGGACAGGTTTTATTTCTGCTCCTTTTACTAACCCTAAATCCAATAATCTTCTTTTTATATCTTCTTCGCAATTAACGGTTTCTATATAACCTTTCACATTTAATGGTAATTCATTTAAACTAATTATTCTTTTATTCATTTTCTTTAACTTTCCTTGTTCCTATATTTAGGTTTTTCAATAATGGATATGCCTATAAACCTACTGATTTTCTAATTTATTAAAACTAATCTTCTATCATAAAAAAACTGTCTAATATATTATATTTTTGTTTTATTTTCTGGTTACTTATTTTATTCCTTTTAGTAGAGGCATATTTTTTTGTTTTTTTCATATAATTTAGTATTTCCAATAGGATACAAAGGAGGTATTTATGCGAAAAAGATTAAAAATTGCAATTGTTGGTGCAAGTGGTTTAGTTGGTAGAACGGTTTTAAAAGTATTAGAAGAAAAAGATTTTGCTTCTGTTCAATATGTCTTATTTGCTTCTCATAAATCAGCAAAACAAAAAATTGATTTTTTAGGGTGCCCTTATATTATTCAAGAGTTAACTTCTTCTTCTTTTGACAATGGCTTTGATTATGCTATTTTTTGTGCAGGAGGTGATGTTTCTAGAAAATATATCCCTATTGCTGTAGAACATGGTTGTATTGCAATTGATAATAGTAGTGTTTATCGAATGGATGATAATGTTCCTTTAGTGGTTCCTGAAGTAAATCCAGAAAAACTATATACCCATCATGGTATTATCGCTAATCCTAATTGTTCAACAATCCAGGCAGTTGTTCCTTTAAAACCCTTAGATGATAAATATCATATTAAACGTATTGTTTATTCTACTTATCAAGCAGTTTCTGGTGCTGGGCGTGCAGGAATTGAGGATTTAGAAAATGGAATGAATGGTTTTGAGCCGAAAAAATTCCCTTATCCTATTTTTAACAATTGCCTTCCTCATATTGATGTTTTTATGGAAGATGGGTATACCAAAGAAGAACATAAAATGATAAATGAAACTAGGAAAATTTTAGATAAACCAAATTTACCAATTACAGCGACTGCTGTTCGTGTTCCTGTTTTAAATTGTCATAGTGAATCTATTAATGTGGAATTTGAGAATGAAATTGATCTTTATGATATTAAAATTTTATTACAAAATTATCCTGGTATTATTGTTATTGATGATATTGAAAAGAATTTTTATCCATTAGCAACGAAAGCTGATGGTTGTGACGAAGTTTTCGTTGGTAGAATTCGACGTGATTTTAGTGTTCGTTATGGTATTAACTTATGGGTAGTTGCTGATAACTTAAGAAAAGGCGCTGCAAGTAATGCTGTTCAAATTTTAGAAAAGCTCATTTCTATTTCATAAGTGCAAGAGGGACATTCCTTTTTGGCAGATATTTCATTATGTCTTATTTAAAAAAGTTGATATATTAATATTGGCAGACAAAGACCCGGATTGTTACGCCCAAGCTATGTTTTTGTCAAAAATATTAATATATCAACTTTTTAGTTTAAAACTATAAAATCTGCCAAAAAGGAATGTCCCTCTTGGCAGTCTGGCAACTATACTTTTTTCCAAAACCAGTCTAAACTATTATCTATACTTTTTCTTCCTAATTTCTTTGCTTCTATGTCATCTACCCATAGATAAGAGAAGAAAGAAATTAAAATAAAGACAAAGTCAATTGCGATACATCTTGCTAAAGTAGCTGATAAATAACTAAACTCTTCAGATAATGTCATAGATTGTGCAACATGTATTACTACCATAATTAAATACAAAAATAAAGGAATAGCACTAACATAACTTTTTTTAATTTCTTGTGCTAAAAATATTAATAATATAGTAGCTGCTAACATTAAAATTAGAGTAAGTGGATTTGATATATCAAATATAAACATTTTTAATTCCCCCATTTTTCTTCTGTTTTTTTATATCTTATCATTAATAAATATATTTCGCAACCTTTTTTTCGTTACAATTTAATGACATTTTGATGACATTTATTTTAATTTTTCTTCTATTAAGTTCACGATATCTTGTGCTTTTTGAGTAATATAATCTTGGTCTTCTCCTTCAATCATTACTCTCACTAAAGGTTCTGTTCCAGATGGTCTAATTAATACTCTACCATTTCCAGCAAATTCTGTTTCTAATTTTTGAATTGCCTGTTTGATGTCTTCATTTTTTTCATAATCATATTTCTTTTCAGATGCTACTTTTGCATTAATTAATACTTGTGGATATAATTTTACAATACTTGCTAATTCTGAAGCTTTTTTATTTTCTTCTAGCATGGTTTGTATTAACATCAATGATGTCAAAATACCATCTCCAGTAGGGTTATAATCTAATAAAATAATATGACCTGATTGCTCTCCTCCTAAATTATATCCTTGTTTTAGCATTTCTTCCAATACATATCTATCCCCTACTTTTGTTTGAATCAATTGCAATTCATTTTCTTTTACATATTTATTCAATCCTAAATTACTCATAACAGTAGCAACAATAGTATCTTTATTTAGTTTTCCTTTTTTTCTTAGATTTTGAGAAATGATAGCCAATAATTTATCTCCATCTATTTCATTTCCTTTTTCATCAATAGCAAGACATCTATCTCCATCCCCATCATAAGCAACACCTAAACTCAAATGATTTTCCACTACAAATTTTTTCAAAGCTTCTAGATGAGTGGATCCACAATTTTGATTGATATTAATTCCATCTGGTTGATTGTTTATTATTTTGTATGGAATTCCTAATGCTTTGAATATTTTTTCTGCTACTTGATAAGTAGCACCATTTGCAGTGTCTAATCCTACGACAAAATTATCTTTTGGATATTGTTCTAAATTATCATCAAAGTTTTTTCTGAAAAAGTAGATATATTCATTTACTAAATCTAAGCAGTATTCAGAAACTCCTATTTTTTCATTAACAGCTGTTAATTTATCTAACTTTCCTGATTCCATTACATCTTCTATTTCTTCTTCTAAAGTGTCTGGAATTTTCATTCCTTTATTGCTAAAATATTTGATTCCATTAAATTCATAGGTATTATGGGATGCCGAAATAACAACCCCAGCATCTGCATTTAATTTTCTAGTTAAATAAGCTACTGCTGGTGTAGGAATAACGCCTAATAATTTGACATTAGCTCCGTAACTTAAAAATCCTGCTACCATAGCGCTTTCTATTAAAGTTCCTGAAATTCTAGTATCTCTTCCTATTAGAATTGTTGGGATATGGTCTGTATGTTTTGACAACACATAAGCCCCTGCTTTTGCTACTTTATATACTAATTCTGGTGATAATTCTGTATTAGCAATTCTTCTGATACCATCTGTTCCAAAGTATTTTCTCATGTTTTTACTTCCTTTCTGCTTTCAAAGCTTATCATTTTGTATTATTATCATAGTTTATTTTTGATAAAGTGTGACTGTGTATGATGAAGATAAGGCATTTTCTAATGCCTTATTTCTTAAAATTCATGATAATTTTTTCTTTTAATGTTAATTCTACTTTTTGTGGTGTTTCTATTTCTATTTTCTTGTTATGTAATACTAATCTTGGATTTATTTTTGTTAGTTCTTTGACTTTTTCATCCCCAATGATTTTTGTTATTTCTACTAATGCTTCTGGAACTTTAGGATAAATGGAATTTTGTCTATGTACATCTGTTCCTAAAAAATGAATCATATTACTTTCAAAAAATTTCCTTACTATTATTTGTGCTTTTTCTCCATATATTCCTAAAATGCTTCCAAAGTTTGCTTGCATCAATACCCCTTTTTCGATTAAGTCATAAATTAACTCTGGTTCTTTTTGTACAAAACTATATCTTTCTGGATGTGCTAAGATTGGTACTAATTTGTATTGCATCATTTCATAAATAACATCATATAAATTCATTGGTTCTGCATTTAGTGGCATTTCAAATAGTACATAACTAGTATCATTTATGGTCGATGCTTTTCCTTCCTCTAATAGTTTTATGATATTTTCAGATAGATAAATTTCATTTCCTAAATATAGGTTAATATCTATATTTTTAGCTTGTAAATTTTCATAAATAGCATTAATCCATACTTCTCTTTCTGGTGCATTTGTTTCATAATATTCTTCGATATAGTGAGAGGTAGATATGATTGCCTCAAATCCAACATTTTTTGCTTCTTTAATCAAATTAAATGTTTCTTCTATACTTCTTGAGCCATCATCAATGTTTGGCAAAATATGTGTATGAAAGTCTATCATGTTATGTCATTCCCCTTTTTTAACTTTGTTTTTTCTTGATCTAGATATTCATTAATTTGCTTTAATATGTCATTTGTTTTATCTATTGTTATTTCTTCTTTATTTTCTATATGTATATCTCTTTGTAATGCTTTTGGTGCTTCTTCTGGTATATCAATTCTTTGATTTTCCATTTGATTATTATTTATATTATTTTGTTTTGGAAATTCCCTATCTAAAGTTCTTGTAATATTTTGGATATTTGCTGGTTTTATTTCTCTTTTTAATTCTTCTCTTTTTTCTATTGGTCTTTTAAAAGCTCTATTGTTATTATGAGACATTGTTCTCCTTTTTTTCATTCCTTTATTCATAGAAGGATTTTCGCCATAATAATAATATCTTTCATCAAATTTTTTCCCTTCTACCGGAATTTTATTGATAACTACTCCGGCGATTTTTCCACCTACATTTTGAATATTTTTTACGGCTCTTTCTAAGGCTTCTTTTTTGGTTGCTTTATGTGCTGTTACTACCACGGTAGAGTCTACTAATCTAGCCAAAATAATAGAATCCGTTACTAATTCACATGGTGTTCCATCTACAATAACAATATCACATAATTCTTTCAAATCTTCTAATAGCCCTACCATTTGTGCAGATACTAATAATTCAGATGGATTTGGTGGCACATTTCCAGCTGCTATTAAATACAAATTTTGTACCTCTGTTTCTTGTATATAGTCTGCTAAATCTGCTTTTTCATTTTCGTTATCTGTAACACCAGATAAGTAGTTAGAAAGTCCTGGTCTTGGTGATACTCCAAAAATAGCATATTGTCTACCTTTTCTCATATCAGCATCTATTAAAATTACTTTCTTTCCTGCTTGTGCAAATGTTACTGCTAAATTAGATGCTACCCAACTTTTTCCTTCTCCTAGAAAAGTAGATGTTACTTGTAATACTTTCAATTTTTTACTTGTATTCATAAATTGAATATTTGTCCTTAGTGTTCTAAATATTTCAGAAATAGGAGATTTAGGGTCTTTGTGTGCAATTACTTCTTTTCTCATTATTTTTTTCCTCCTTTTCCGTTTTCAAAATTGTATAGTGGTATATTGGCTAATACTGGTACTTTAAATAATTTTTCTACATCTTCTGCTGTTTTTATTGTTGTGTCTAGCATATTTGCTATTAATACATATGCTACTGCAATAACTAATCCTATAAATGCAAAAATAACTACATCTTTTACATGATTAATATTAGATGGTGTATTTTCTACTTCTGCTTCGTCAATCACGTGAACGTTATTAATTTTATATAATTCTGCAACTTTTTCTGTAAATACTTTTGCTATTTCATTCGCTATTTTAGCAGCATAAGTAGGATCTTCATTTTGTACTGTAATTTCAATTAATTCTGTTTCTTCTACAGATGTTACTGTTATATGGTTTCTAATATCCTCTTCATTAACATCAATATTTAGATTAGAAATTACCTGTCTTAACACATCTTTACTTTTTATTAATTCCCTATAGGTAGATACCAATTTAGAGTTTAATGTTAAATCTGTTGTTGTAATAGAATCAGATTTTGCATTTTCTTCTTCGCCTTTTACTAAAAGCAATGTTGTATAAGATGTATACATTGGGGTTACAAATCCGATACTGTATATTACTCCTATTACCATAAATATTGCTACAATTAATATGATTTGCAATTTTTTATTCCAAAATATTTGGAATAATTCTTTTAAATCTAATTCTTCCATATTTCCTCCTTTTATTTTGTAAGTTTTTATCTTTTGTTTTTATACTTTTATAGTATACATTTAAGTTGCAATTTTGGCAATAGAAATTTCGTCATTTTTATTATTTGCTTCTTAAATTTATCTTCCAATTGAATAGTATTCAATTTGTTTATCTTTCATTTCTTTTAAGTCATATATGTTTCTTCCATCATATACTAATGGTGTTTTCATTAATTTTTTGTAGGTATCAGGTTTGATTTCTTTTATTTCCTTCCATTCTGTAAAAATAAAACATACATTAGCATCTTTTAATGCTTCTTCTGGATTTTCTACATATTTAATTTGGGTTGGATATTTCTTTTTAAAGTTTTCCATTGCTACAGGGTCATATGCATAAATATTTGCACCTTGTTTTAATAATAATTCTATATTATCTAGTGATGGTGCTTCTCTTAAATCATCTGTTCCTGGTTTAAAAGCTAATCCTAATACTGCTACTTTTAATCCATTAAATGTGATTAATCTTTCACATGCTTTTTTATATAATTTGGTTTTTTGCTCTATATTAACATCTACAGTTGCTTCTACTGTTTTTAGTTTGTATCCATGTTGTTTTGCTAAATATTTCAATGCTTTTGTATCTTTTGGAAAACAACTTCCTCCATATCCAATACCAGCATTTAAGAAACTTGCTCCTATTCTTGGATCATAGCTCATTCCTTTTGCTACATCTTGAATATTTGCTCCAACTAATTCACATAGGTTTGCAATATCATTCATATATGATATTTTTAAAGCTAAGAAATCATTAGAAGCATATTTTATCATTTCAGCACTTCTTCTATTTACAGATACAATTGGTAAATCAAATGGCTCATATATTTCCATTAACATTTTTTCCGCTTCTTTGCTTTCTGTACCTATAATAATTCTTTTAGCATGTAGTGTATCTCTAACCGCTGTTCCTTGTGCTAAAAATTCTGGATTACTTGCCACTTCTACTTTAACATTATTTACTAGTGAATCTTTAATAAATTGTTCCACTTTATCATTTGTCCCGATTGGTACTGTTGATTTTACAACAACTAGGCAGTCTTTTTCTACGCTTTCTGCTATTTGTCTTGATACAGTTGCTACATAACTTAAGTTGGCAGAACCATCTGGTTGTTCTGGAGTTCCTACTCCGATGAAAATAGCATCTGCCCATTTGTAAGCAGATTTATAGTCTGTTGTATAATTTAATCTTCCTTCTTTATAATTTTTTTGCATTAATTCTTCTAAATCTTGTTCGTATATTGGTGATACTCCACTTTTCATTAATTCTATCTTTTTCTCATCTACATCTACGCATATTACTTGATGTCCTTTTTCGGCAAAGCATACTCCTGCTACTAGTCCTACATATCCTGTCCCTGCTACTGCTATTTTGTATTGTTTCATTTTCCTGCCTCCTATTTATATAAATACTCATTTTCTTTATACCATTTTACAAAATTTTCTATTCCTTGTTTAAATGTAGTTTTTGGTTCATATCCAATTAATTTTTTTGCTTTTGAAACATCTGCATAAGTTCTATCTACATCTCCTGGTTGCATTGGTAATTGTTTTATTTTTGGTTCTATTCCTAAGGCTTGTCCTATTGTATTTATCATTTCTTTTAATGTGGTTGGAGATGAATTTCCTATATTCAAGATTTCATAGACTTCTTTATTATCCATACAATATTGACAAGATTTTATGATTCCATCTACAATATCATCTATATATGTATAATCTCTAGATGTTGTTCCATCACCAAACATTGGTATTTCTTTTCCTTCTAGCATTAATCTTGTAAACTTGTTGATTGCTAAATCTGGTCTTTGTTTTGGTCCATATACTGTAAAAAATCTTAGCATTATAATATTCATATTAAATAATTTATGGTATACATGTGCCATTACTTCATTCGCTTTTTTGGTTGCTGCATAAGGACTTATTGCAAAGTCTACTACCATATCTTCTCTAAAAGGTACTTCTTTGCAATTTCCATAAACACTACTTGATGACGCAAATACCCCATTTTTTACATGATGCTCTTTCATTTCTTCTAATATATTTTGGGTTCCCATACAATTGACTTCTTGATATAAAATTGGATTTTCTATAGATGGTCTTACTCCTGCCATTGCAGCTAAATGCATTACAATATCTATTTTGTTTTCGTCAAATATCTTTTTTATGGCTTGTCTATCTCTTATATCGCCTCTATATAGTTTGAAATTTTCGTTTTGCAATAGTTGTTTTACATTGTTTTCTTTTATGTTTGGATTATAAAATTCACAAAAGTTATCTATTGCTACAACTTTGTCTCCTTTTTCTATTAATTTTTGACTTAGTGTTGAGCCTATAAATCCTGCTCCTCCGGTTATGAAATATGTAGTCATATTCTTCCATTCCTTTCCTCTATTTTATTCTCACAGTATTCTATTAATTCTTCGAATGAATTAAATTGTACATCTCTATTTGAAATATTATTTAATATGTATTTTTCCTCTCCTGTCCTTTTAATTAAATTTATTTCATCTATACTCAAATTTTTCTTTTCAAACAACCAAAAATATTCTAATAGTTCATTTCTATACGGTTTTCTTTTTTTTCTAATCTCTATATTTTTTACAATTGTAATAACTTCATCCAATTGTCTTTCCTTTCTCTTTTGATAGAACTCTTCTATATCCATTATCTTTTTGGCCGGATTTCCTGCATATACACTATCTTTTTTAATTTCTCCAGATACTATACTTCCTGCTCCAATTATAACATTATCACCAATTTTAGTATTTTTTAAAATTATAGAATTCATCCCTATAAAAACATTATTTCCTATTGTTACTTCGCCTATTCCTCCTAAAACTTCACCTTTTATTCCAGCCAATACTGACCAACTATAATCATGTGTTAAAATTACTACATTACTTGTTATTCTTACATTATCTCCGATTTTAATCATATGAGGATTTTGAGTATCTATTATATTACTAATAGGATCAAAAATCCTACAATTTTTTCCAATTATACAACCTTTTTTTCTTAAGTGTTCAATATATTGCTCCGATGAACATTTTTCTTTATATCTAATTCTTCTATATATATTTCTTAACATTAATATAATCACCCTTTTAATTTTAATAAATAATTTTTGTTACAAGCTATAAATATACCTATGGATAATGCTATATTTAAGTAGTTGATAAAAGTAATATTTAGATATGTGCTTACGAAAAAATATATCAATGCAATTAATATCAATATGCTATTTCTATCAAAGGATAATTTCATTTTTTTATTAATATCCACATATCTAATAAAAAATAGAAATAGATAAGATATCAATGTTGAAATACTTGCTGCATATAAATTTATATATTTTATCAATATCAAATGTATAATAATATTAACTATAGCTGCTATTAATGTTGTCCATCCACTTTTTTTTGAATTCATATTAGCAATATACAAACTTCCTAAAAATTGTGCCAGCATTGAAACAATTATAGCACTTATTAATATAGGAACTTGATAATATCCTGGAAAATATTCTTTGGTAAATAATATATCGAATATGATAAAATTAAAGCTTAATATCACTAAACAAATTGATGTAATTATTCTTAACATATTATTCATAACCTTAGAATAATATAAATTTCTATCTTCATCATTTAATGTTTCTATTGCATTTTCTTGCCAAGATAAATGAAATACATTGAAAATGCTTTGACACATATTAGGAATTTTATTTGCTACTGATAATATTGCATTGCTTGCTGTTCCTAAAAATATACTAACTATTGTTCTGTCAGACACATTCATAATCCACCAAGATATATCGCAAGGAATCAATGGTAATGAATACTTTAGCATATGTTGCATTTTCTTCATATTAATTTTTTTCACAGTTAAAGATTTTATATTTACTAATTTTATAATCATATATATATCGCTCACAATATATCCTAGTGCATACCCAAAAATTATTCCTCTTAAATTCAACTTCATAATTTTTACAAACACAAATACAAACAGAGTCATTATAAAAACATACAAAACATTTGCTATTGTATATACGTCTAATTTTTTTATACCTCGCATTATCATTGTTAATGAAAGATAAAAAACTTCTGCTATCACATAAAGAATTATGGAGTCCATAATATGTCTTATTGGACTATAAAAAAAACCAACTAATAATATTAATATTATTGATACAATAGTTCCAAAAATAGATATTATGAAAGTGTTACTAATTATTTCTTCTTTGTTTTCATCTTCTCGCATTAAAAATCTAAAAGCCGCTTGTCCGATTTCAAATGTTACAAGTGGAATTAATAATGAAATATATGTAACAATTAAATCAAATGTCCCATATTCTTCCTGCGTTAGCCATCTTGTAAAAAAAGGGGTCATTATGAACATCATGCCTTTAGTACATATAGTTCCTATACTTAAAATTGTAGTATTTTTAATTAACCTTCTATCCCTTTCTTTCATTACTTGCTCCAATCTATCTTACTAATTAATTTTATTTTTTCTAAGTCTGATGAATTATTATATTTTTGACTTTTATTGTATTTTAAATTTAAATTTTCATTTTCCTGATATGCTTTTAAATATGCATTATATTCTTTACTTCCTAATGCATAATTCTTTTCTTTTACTCTTTCTTTTATTTTTTCTAAATCTTCTGGTAAAAACTTATAATGTAACAAAGCTGTATTTATTTCCTTATTAAAATTTTTATAAAAAGGATATGAAAAATGTGAATTATATTGAATATCTCCCTTTTCATAAAAGATGATTGGATATTTTATTAAAAAAGGTTCTATATTTCCAAATTTACCAAATACTCTATTTCTCATTCCTCCAACTACTGCCTCAAAACAATTATGTTTTTGGCAGTAATAAGTATCATTATCAAAAAAGCAGTATTTTTGCATTATTGATTCTTCATCATTTTCTTGCTTTCCTAAAAACTTTTCATCTGCATACATATCAATCATTAAGGATTTTATTCTATGTTCTTTTCTATCTTCCATTTTTTCTATAAATTTATTTATTTTTACATTTTCACAATTATTATAAACTAGAAATTCATCAGAATCTACTATTAAAAACCATTTATTATATCCATAATATGCCATTACTTTAGATATCCATGCCTGTCTTCTTATTGTTGTATATTTATCAAGTGCCCTAAATATCGTTGTATTCTTTAACTCTTTCAAAAACTCAAAAGTTCCATCTGTTGAATTGTTATCAATAAACACAAAGTTAGTTATCCCAATTTTAGTATAATACTTGTAAAATTCTTTAATTCTCCTTAAATCATCTTTTACTAAGCAAATTAATATAATTTCTTTTTCATTTATTTTATTTTTTTTCTTTATTTCTAAATTATCTGTATAAAATTCTTTTGCTAGTTCTGCTCCATCACTCTTTTTTATTAATATATTTTTTAATGTCTTATATATTAATTCTTTGCTATTTTCATATTCTCCGAAATCTTTTCTAAAATTTTTATACATTTTTTTTGTTTCTTTAATTTCTATAATTTTCTTTTTTGGATTTTTAAAAAAATTTATATAAAAAATTAACTCTCTTATTCTAGGTGGTATTTTATAAAAAATGCTATTCTTATTTTTCATTTTCATATATTTCTCCCTTTTTTAACTCTTTATCATTCAAATATTTCGCAAATAATACATATATTAATATATATTGCACTCTATAATAATTGACTGTTTCATAATCTGAAATTAAATTCATTATCATAAAACTTAAAATATATATAGAAAATGCATCATTTTTCTTTGCTTTTTTTAAAGCTTTTATTATTATATAAATATATCCTATATAATAGATAAATGTACCAACTATTCCAAGTGAACTTAGTAATTCCAAATAATTACAATGAGCATATAAAAATGGTCCTGAATTATTTTCTGAATAGTTAGAAAAATTATTTATTCCCCATCCCAAAATTGGTTTTTCATTAAAAGCTTTTATTGCTAATTGTTTTAGCAATGTTCTCTCTTCTAAAGAAGCATCTTGACTAGTATTGGCATCATTATCATATAAAATTGTTTCCACAATATTTTCTATTCTATTTCCTATCAGTTTATATAGCGATTCATTAATTATCAATATTTTATAAGTAGCTATAAGTATTATTATTCCAACCAATGTAAAACTAATAATTTTTATAAAGTTTTTTCTATATTTAATTAATAGTAATATATACCCAAATATTATTGGACATATTATTGTTTTTCTAGTTCCTGATAAAAATCCTGTAATTATCAAAATAAATAATTCAACATATGTCAATTTATTTCCTATTTTATAGATGCATTTCCATAACATATAACAAATTGAAATAATTAGCAAATATGAAAAAACCATATATGTACCATATTCTTGAAATAATAATCTTCCTAATCTATCTCTTGTTCCAATTACTCTAGGTAAATCAAAAATGCATAAATAAATAGATAATATAACTGTTGAAGTTGAAAAAACATCTAAAATTTTATTATATCTTACTTCACTATTATTCCTTTGTGTATAGTCTACTATAAAAAAAGCTATAAAAAAGCTTAATGCAGTTTCTTTTATAGCATAATTAGCCGTTGATTGTGATATTGCATAAAGTTTACTAATAACTTCCAATACTATGAATAGTATTAAAGTTAACTCATAAAAATTAATTTTTATTTTTCCTTTTTTTATGATATTCAATGCTGTAAGCATTATCATAGCACCCATAATTAGATAATATAATTTCATTCCTATTATTGGCTGGAATACTATTGACATAATTGCAAGCATTGTAATCCCATTTAGTATCTTTTGAAATTTCATATCTTAATTATTCCCCATTATCATTTCCTCATAAATTTTTTCCAAAACCTTTACCTCTTTGTTTATATCATACCCTGCATTTACCATATTTTCTTTTACATCGTTATTTTCTAGACGTTTGTTTTTATTTTTTAAAATTGTATTTCGCCATTTATCTAAATTATCTATATCAATAAATTTTGACGTTTCTAATATTCTAACTTCATCAGTAATTGTATTTGAAAAATAACATGGTAACCCTGCAGCTTGAGCTTCTATTCCTACTATTGGTAATCCTTCAAATAAACTTGGTAACAAGAAAATGTCAATCGCTTGTAATAAATTGTTAACATCTTCTCTCTCTCCCAAAATAATAACACTATTTTCTAATTTTCTCTTTTTTATTTCTTCTTGTATCTCCTTTTGCAATTCTCCTTTACCAATTAGTAATAATTTCGAATTTTTATTATCTCTATTAATTTCTTCAAATACTTTTAATAAAAAAATATGATTTTTTTGAACATTAAATCTTCCAATATGCCCATAAACCACATTGTTTTCTATATTCAAATCTTTTCTATATTTTTCTCTAATTTCATTATTGAACTTATATTTCTCTAAATTTATAGCATTTTTTATTATAGTAAATTGTTTTTTCCCAAATAATGCTTCTCCTGCTAATTTGGAACATGCAAAATTGTAATTTGCATTATACTTTGCAAGAAAAGTAAATATTAAATTTCTTATATAATTAAATATATTTTTTGACCATAAATATGTGCTATGACTATGTAAGATTCTAATTTTCACACCACTCAATCTAGCATATTTTAGATAAAAATATCCTACATTAATTATATGTGAATGCACTATATCATATTTATTTTCTTCAAAAAATTTTTTTATATTTTTTATTTCTTTTACTATGTCGGAATTTTTTATATTATGTCTTAAAATTACTTTTCCTCCCAGATTTTCTATTGTATCTTTATATTCATCATACACGCCATTATCAGATTTTGAAACCAATACATCTATTTGGAATTTCTCTAAATTAAATTTTTTATAATAATTCATAACATATGATGCAATCCCATCACACTTATTTAAATTATCTACTATCATTAATACTCTTATTTTTTTCATTACTATCACCGCTTATATATTATTATATAATTCAAGTAACATTTCTCTATAATTACTTATTTTGAATTTTTTCATATTTACTACTTGTTTTTCTAATTTTTTATTTCTTACTTGCTGTTTTAATTCTTCTAAATTTTCAAAAGTATTTTCTTTTTTTACAAACTCTGATCCCGCACAATTTCGGCTAACAATAGTAGGTATCCCTAAAGATTGTGCCTCTAAGATTGTAAGTCCTGCTGTTTCATACCATCTGCTGGGAAAAATTAGAGCTTTAGCACCTTTCATATATTCCTTAACTTCATCTTTATCTTTCCAACCAACAAATTTTATGTTAGGGAATTGTTTTTCCAATTTTTCTTTTTCGTCTCCATCTCCAACAACAATTCCTTTATAATTCAAATCTGTTATAGCTTGGCAAAATAAATCAACTCCCTTTTCTTTTGATATTCTTCCTACATATAGATAGTATTCATTTTTACTTAGGTCTATTTTTTCCATCGTCTCATCAATATCTATCGGATTATATATTTTTGTGATTTTTGTATTCTTTCCTAACGTTTGTTTTAGTATTTTTTGACTAAAGTCCGAAATAGAAATTGCATTTTCCAGTTTTTCATTTAATTTTACGATTTTATTTTGGACAAATTGTCGTAAAACTCTATATAACTTAAATCCATAATTTCTAGAATCGCAATTGCATTTTATGCATTTCCAGCTTAAAGGTTTTAAATGACATATTTTATTCTTTGGATAATTAAAATATCCACCATTAGGACAAGCTGTAAAATAATCATGTAATGTTAATACTACTTTAAATTTCATTTTAAATGCAATATCAAATATGCTGCTAGATAAAGCCTTTGTCCATCCATGAACATGAATAATGGTTGTTTCTCTATCTAATGTTTTTAACAATCTTTTAAGTTCCTTTTTAGCTTTTAAATTATATATTCCATTAAAAGCTCCTTTTAACTTATTCTTTTCTTTCAAAGCTTCATGTTGGTTTGTTGAAATATATTTTATTCCTTCTATTTCATCTTCTTTCTTATTAACAGCAGAAAAAAAATACACATTAAAATTTTTTTCTTTTAACAATTTTGCTGTATCAATAGCAACTTTACTTGCTCCTCCCTGAACATAGTTAAAGTCATTTATGATAACTATTGTTTTTATATTCATGTTATCCCTCTTCTTTATTCATTTTCCCCATTTGCATCCCCAGAAATCTTGAAACCATATTAGGTAAAAAATTTAGTATAACTTTCCAATTCTTATCTTCAATCGCACGCTTCAAAATATATTTTGCCATTCCTCCACCAGCTTTAGTCACCTTATATTTATTTAAATAGCTATTTTGTTTAAAAAATTTTCCGGTGTCATAATATCTTATATAATTTTCTTTTATTCCATAATTATGAGAATGATATATGACAGAATCTGCACAATATTTAACCCTATATCCATTCATTATTAACTTATACGTAATGTACATATCTTCATTTGTAGGCATATTCATTCCGTCATATCCATTTAACTTTATGAATACATCTCTTTTTATTGCTGATGAAGCATCTGATGAAAAAAATGCTCTAATTCCTAATTTTTCCACATCGTTTTTAGTCAAAACTTTAGATTGTTCAGGATAATTCAATTCTCTAGTATATTTTTCTATTCCATTATCTTTAGCAATCTGTCTACTATATGTTTCTTCACAAACCCCTTCTATTATATCTTTTGTTAAATAATATAACCACAATCTATCTTTTATTATAACATCTTGAGTGATAAAAACAATAATATCAGCATTACTTTCTTTTGCTGCCTTTTCTCTAGTTAGACTATGCGAAAACTCGATTGGCAAGATTTCCTCATAGTCTATATTCATTTCTTTTAATATATCAGTAGTTCTGTCATTACTTTTGGTTACAATATATTTTATTTTATTTATCTCTACCTTTTCTTGCATTAGTAAACTTTTGTTCAAGCCCTTTATATAATTTTCTGCTTTATATAAAGGGCATATAATATCAATAGTCATTACATTGCTCCTTCTTTTTTTACTACAGATAATATAGTTTTAAAAAATATTTTTATATCTAATTCTAATGATATATTATCCACATAATATAATTCCATCATCATTCTTTGTTGGTAAGTTGTATTGCTTCTTCCATTAGCTGCCCAATATCCTGTAAGTCCTGGAGTTACGCTTAAAAATTTATTTTTATTGTTCCTATATTTATTTAATTCTTCTCCAATTACAGGTCTCGGTCCAATAATTGATAAATCTCCTTTTATAATATTAATTAATTGTGGCAATTCATCCAAACTTGTTTTTCTCAAAAACTTTCCTATTTTTGTAATTCTTGGATCATTTTCTAATTTGAAATTTTCTTTAAATTCTTTCATTTGTTCTGGTGTAAAGGTCTTTATTAATTCCTCGGCATTCTCCACCATACTTCTAAACTTCCATAATTTAAATTCTTTTCCATTTTTACCCACTCTTTTATGTCCAAAAAATACTGGACCTGGTGATTCTAATTTTATTAATATGGCTATTATTAAAAATATTGGTGATAAAATTACTAGAGCTATACTTGCTATTATAATATCTAGTATTCTTTTCATATGTTTGTAAATATTGATTTCTCCAAATATTTCATTGTATCCTTTTGATGGTAATACTGTTAAAGCCGTAACAGCTACATCATTATCCATCCTTACCTCCATTTATATTACCCCCCTATATAAATTTCACGTCCTTTTTACAGCATTTTAATTATACTATTTTTATTTTATAATTTCAATACTTTTGTTGGCATTTTTGTCGTTTTATGTAAAATTCTATGAAATATTTTCGTTTTGAGTCTTTATTTTTAAGAGTTTTCTATTTTTTTATTTTTCAATTTTTTATTTATTATTCTTATCATATTATAAACTTTATTCTTATTTATGCATATCTAAATATTTTCATAAAAAAAAGAAATGTTTTTTAATCCATTTCTTTTGATTTTTTTTGGAACTTTTCTATTATTGTTTTTCCTAGCAAGATTATTAAAATCCCTAACATTACTCCCATAGTATCTATCATTACATCTGTTATCATAGGGCTTCTTTCTGGTACAAAACTTTGATGTATTTCATCTGAACAAGCATATGTAATTCCCATTATGATACTTATTATTATTTTGTTTTTTTCTTTTATTTGATAGGTACTTATCAGTGCCATTAATAATATTCCCACTAATGTATAAATCGAAAAATGTGCTAATTTTCTAATTACTTTTTCGGTTCTTTGCGTAATTAATTCTCTTTCCTCTTGTTCTTTTTCTTGTATTTGTGGAATTCTTTTTACTATTTCTTCTGTTATTTTTTTACTAATACTTCCTGATTTTTCTCCATCTTGGTTAGAAAATCCAAAAATGATGCTAAATGTTCCTAAAAGAAGTATTAGAAGTATTATTCTTTCAATGTTTTTTTTCATCTTATTTTCCATATCCTGTTTTTGTTATGATTTGATCACTAATTGTTTTTATTTCTTCTGATACTTGATAATCTGTTTCTCCAAAAGCTTCTTGATGTAATCTTGTTACATTATTTTCTAATGTAACTGGTACACCATACCATCTATCTAATGTAATGCCTTTTGTTTCATAAGGCCATCCTATACTTTCTGTTATTTTATAGTTTAACATATCTGGTATTAAGGAAAGTATTTCTTCTGTTTTGATATTGGTTTTTACTTTTGGTAAAACAATATCTATAAAATTATTAATTTCGCCTATGCTTTTGGTTTTTAATTTTTCTACCATTGCTTGTATTACTGTTCTCATTCTTTCTGCTCTTTTATAATCTCCGCCTTCTGTATATCTAATTCTAGAATAAGCTACTGCTTGTACTCCATCTAAAGTTTGTTTTCCTGTTTTTGTTAGTTTTTCTGAAGTAATTCCTGTTACTTTTGATGTCTCTGCAATATAACTATTTAAGTATTTCATTTCTTCTTGTGTTTCAATATTAATGTCTATTCCTCCTAATGCATCTACTGCTTCTGCTACTGCATCAAAATTAACAGTTACAAATTCTTTTATATTTAAATCTAGATTCTTATTTAAGGTACTAATTGCAAGTTCTGCAGAGCCATAAGAATATGCATGTGTTATTTTATCAAATCCAAATCCATCAATTTGGACATAAGTATCTCTATATACAGAAATTAATTTTACTTCTTTTGTATCATTATTGATACTTGCTATAATAATACAGTCACTTCTATTTCCTCTTTCCAGATTATTGTCTCTACTATCTATGCCAAACAATGCTATATTTCTATATCCAGTTAGATTTTGTTCTGCATTAGTAGAAATATCTAAATCCTCTGTATTAATATCAATTCTTTCTATTTTGGATAATTTATCATTTATAAACCAATATGTTCCCCCCACTATACTAAGTAATATAATTACTAGTATTAATATTATAATTCCAAATATTTTTAGTCCCTTTTTGCTCTTTTTTTCTTTCATTTTTAATGATATCCTCCTCATTTTGTTTTATCGAGTTCATTATACTATTTTTTCGTTTTTTTTACAAGATTTTTCACTAAAAAAGAAAGCTTCTGAATTGATTTTTTACAATTTTAGCTTTCTCTTTATTTTTTCATTTTTATACCATTATGGCACTACCCATGTCCCCATATTTTAATTTTTCTATTTCATATTCAAATTTTTTATGGTCTATCTCATTTTTATACATATATTTAGTAATTGTTTGGTTCATTTCTTTAAACATTTTTCTTTGTTCTTCAGCATTTTTTACTTGTTGTTCTAGTATTTGTGCTAAATTAATATCTACTGCAATATTCAATTTAGATTTTATAGCTGTGACATCTTCTGTTAATGTTTCTACTTTTCCTTTTACTTCTACCATATCTTCTGTTAATGTTTCTACTTTTCCTTTTACCTCCGTCATATCTTTTGTTAACGTTTCTACTTTTCCTTTTACCTCCGTCATATCTTCTGTTAACGTTTCTACTTTTCCTTTTACCTCTACCATATCTTCTTTTAATGTCTTTACTTCACTTTTTACTTCTACCATATCTTCTTTTAATGTCTTTACTTCACTTTTTACTTCTACCATATCTTCTTTTAATGTCTTTACTTCACTTTTTACTTCTACCATATCTTCTTTTAATGTTTTTACTTCACCTTTTACTTCTACCATATCTTCTGTTAGTGTTTTCACTTGGTCTTTTACCTCTACCATATCTTCTGTCAATGTTTTCACTTGGTCTTTTACTTCCGCCATCTCCTCTACTAATGGCTCTAGTTTTTCCACTCTTCCTTTTACTTCTGTCATATCCTCTTTTAATGTCTTTACTTCACTTTTCACCTCTGTCATATCTTCTTTTAGTCCAGCCACCTTCTCAGTAAGTGGTTCAATCTTTGTTAAATATGGCTCCATCCTTAGCCATAAATCTTCTGTTGTCATATAAACTCCTCCTTCCTTTTTGATGACCTAATCCTATCATACGCCATGAAAACTCGCAAATTAAAAATTGGTCAGATTTAACCGATTTTTAAATATTTATCTCTTTATTCTTCCTTTTTACTCTTTATATCTTCTTTTTTACCTGTTTATTATTGTTTACTTGTTTGTTCTATTTGTGCTGTTTGTTTTTACATTTTATCTGGCATGTTGATTCCTAGCAATTTAGCGCCAATTTTTAAGACTTTACCTGTACTATATGTTAAATAAATTCTAGCATCTTGTGTCTGTTTATCTTCTCCTATTATTTTATTTTCGTTATAAAAGCTACTAAATGCTTTTGATAAATCAATTAGATATCGTGATAAGATGGAAGGTTCTTCTTTATTGGTTACTTGTATTAGTGTATCTTCAAAAGAGTAAATTAGTTTTATGATATTTTGAGCATAAGTATCTGTTAATTTTTCTATCTTTATTTCTTCTAATTTTGGCAGATAACCTGCTTTTTCTAATACACTTTTAGTTCTTACATAAGTATATTGAATATATGGTCCTGTTTCTCCTTGAAAGTTTAAGATTGTGTCCCAATCAAATATTTCATCTTTTACTCTACTATTGGCTAAATCATTAAATATAACTGCACCTATTCCTACTTTTTTGGCTACCTCTTCTTTATTTTCTAAGCTAGAGTTTTTTTCTTCTATAATTTGTTTTGCTCTTTGCATTGCTTCTTCTAATAATTCTTCTAGTTTGACAACATTTCCTTCTCTTGTTGACATTTTACCTGTTGGTAATAATACCATTCCAAAAGAAACATGTTGTAATCCTTTAATATATTTTTCATCTAATCCTAATAGTTTAGCCACTTCAAATACTTGTTTAAAGTGTAAAATTTGTTCATAAGATGTTACATATAATGCTTTGTCATAATCATAAGTTCTTGCACGATAAAGGATAGCCGCTAAATCTCTTGTTGCGTATGTGGTTGAACCATTTGTTTTTTGGATGATACATGGTGTACTAATTCCTTGTTCTTCTAAATCTATAATTTTAGCACCTTGTGATTCGATTAATCTTCCTGTATTTTGTAAAATGTCTATTACTTCTTGCATTTTATCAGAATAAAAAGCTTCTCCATTCCATGAGTCAAATTTACTTCCTAATAAATCATATACTTTTTGAAATTCTTTTAAACTTAATTTTCTAAATTTTTCCCATATTTCAACACAATAAGAATCTCCATCTTCTAACTTTTTAAAATTATCTCTACAAGCATTTAGAATAGCTTCGTCTTCTTTACATGCTTCATTGATTCTAATATAGATTTTAGTAAGTTCATTTATTGGGTCTTTTTCTATGTCATATTCGTTTCCCCATCTTTTATATCCTTCTATTAATTTCCCAAATTGTGTCCCATAATCTCCTAAATGATTAATTCCAATTGTATGATACCCTAAATATTGATAAATATTATAAAGTGCTGCTCCTATTACTGTAGAACGTAAATGCCCTATATGAAATGGTTTTGCAATATTAGGTGCTGAGTAATCTATGACGATATTCTTTCCATTACCAATTTGAGATTCTCCATAATTTTCTTGTTCCTCTATTTGTTTTAATACTTCTTTTGTTAACCTTTCTTTATCGATGTAGAAATTTAAGTAACCACCTGCAATTTCTATTTTTTCAATTGGTTCTTGTATTTCTATTTTTTCTTTTATTTCATTTGCAATAACTGGTGGAGCTTTTTTTAATTCTTTTGCAAGTCGAAAACATGGAAATGCATAATCTCCATTTTTGCTATCTTTTGGAATTTCTATATATCCTTCTAATGTTTTCCCATCTAAATCTGTTGCTTTGGCTACCTTTTTTGCTATTTCTTCTTTGAAATTTATCATTTTTCTTCACTCTTTCTTTCTATTTTCTGGAATTATTATATCTTTTTACTTCAATAAAGTCAATCTATTAACTATTATAGATAGCATAAATTTTTAGTAGGATTTCTCTTTATTAAAATCTTGAACTGACTTTGTTTCTTGATTTTTGAGATTCC